>CAYMMN010000311.1:0-4348 GCA_964391495.1 uncultured Flavobacteriales bacterium
GATATTGTTGGCAGCGGAGTACTTTCGCTGATGAATAGCCACCCCATTTCATTTGTTTATGACACCTCATCCACCGAATTCTGGCCGGTCACACATAAATATAATGAAACCAACACCATCAGAGATTTGCTTGATGAAAACCTCATGGTACAGTGTACATCCTGTCATACCATGCATGGAAATGAATTCCCGCATTTCCTGAGGACGAGTAATGATAATTCAAGACTTTGTATGATCTGTCATAAACGATAAATAATGTTAATCACTGGCTAAAGTGAAATAAAATTTTCCTTCTAATATTCTCTAGTCGATATTTCTCTTATTTCCGAAAATACGCAATGATATGAAGACTGTTTTCATGCACTTTTCTCATTTACTATTCTTAGACTGACAAAAACAATTGACCCAATTCGATTGAACTTATTGATGTCGCAGCTGGTTAGCATTCAAGAAATATAGTATAGGATTATTCTACCTATTTCGACCTTTATCAATTGAATTGGCTGAAAGTAACTCGTGAAATTTGTGTTGAATATTTGGATTGATTAGGATTTTTCTTATATTTAAATCCTTAAGGTATCCCAAATGCCGGTTTCATTTCAATTGAAACCATGTCCAAGGCACCAATTCCTTTTAACTATTTGTAATCAGACAGTATGAAAAAAATACTTACTATCATCTTGTTGCTTGCCTGTTCCATGATTGTGAAAGCTCAATCATTCTATTGGAATGGAAATATGCCAATCTTTGATTTGCAAACAGACACCGTACCGGTTGTTGTTTCCGGGCTACCTTCAGTCATTGATAACAGCTTTGGAATAGGGCATGCTTGTGTAACCATTACACATACTTATGATAATGATTTATCTATTTCATTGATGTCGCCGAATGGTTCGATTGTAACATTGATCCAAAATATGGGAGGTGCGAATGATAATTTTATCGGGACTTGTATGGGAATGGACGGTACTGCGTTTACAAATTTAGTCGCTCCATACTCAGGCTTAGTTGTACCTGTCGGAAATCTGGCTTCATTGAACAATGGACAAAATCCAAATGGTACATGGAAATTCATCGTGACCGATCTGGCAAATGCTGACACCGGATCAATTCATGAAATGAGTATCGAGTTTACAAATAATCCTCCCGGGGGAGGCAGCGTGGGTGGACCAACAGGAATTGCGATCTGTGCAACATGTGTTTGTCCGGGCGGAGCTACGGACTGCGATTTACTGCCGGATATGACTTCCTCTGCAAAAGAAATTCAAAACAATCACCAGGAAACTCCAGGATTCCTTGATATATCCAACGCGACACCAAATATCGGATATGGTCCGATAGAAATTTACGGAATGGATTCCTGTTTTTGCGGAACTACTCATGTTCCTTGCGGAACAATTTGTCCAAATGGAGATGATATTCAACACGTCGTCAAACAACGCGTTTATCACAAAAGAGCAGGAAATGATACGCTGAGTTATTATGATCGATTTGCAGGAATGATGACCTATCACGCGACACACGGTCATATTCACGTGGACAATTGGGCTAGTTATACCTTGCGCGTTGCCACCTCCAATCCCGACCCAAAAACGTGGCCGATTATCGGTACCGGAACAAAACAAAGTTTTTGTCTGATCAATCTTGGATCCTGTTCCAGTAATCCCGGAGAATGTGTCGACAATAATGGAAATACAATTCTCACTGTACCCAATAATGGTGTTGGCTTTCACACCGGTTGCGGATTAAACCAGGGTATCTATCCCGGTCAGTACGATGTGTATAGTATGGGTCTCAACGATCCAATTGTACTCAATAATGTTTGCAACGGAACTTATTATATAGTATCCATTACGGATCCAGACAATAATTTCCTTGAAAGTGATGAAACGAATAACACTGTTGCTGTTCCCATTACACTCACTCAACAAAGTCCGGCTCCAACTATTACCGCAAGTGGGTCAACAACCATTTGCCCCGGTGATAGTGTTACATTATCCGCCGGTATTGCTCCGAATTATCTCTGGAGTACCGGAGCAACAACGCAATCCATTGTTGTAAAAACAAGCGGAAGCTATACTGTTTCCAGTACCTGTGGCTCTACAGTTTCAACTTCTACACCGGTTGTGGTTACAGTAACAACTTCCAATGTAACCCCAACTGTATCCATCAGCATTACTTCCGGCAGCAACCCAATGTGTTTAGCTGCAACGGTAACGCTCACAGCAACATCAACCTTTGCCGGCACTACGCCAAACTACCAATGGAAAGTGGATGGAGTCAATGTTGGAACCAACAGTCCGACCTATACCTCTTCATCTTTTACCAACGGACAAATTGTAACTTGCGTATTAACATCCAGTCTCACCTGCGTAACCTCAAGCACTGTTACTTCTAATGGAATCACGATGCTCGTTAGTTCGAATGTTTGTTATTGTATTCCGGCATACGGTACCAGTGGCAATTCCGGTTGTCTTGATGGTGATGTTATCGCGCATGTAGTATTAAACACTCTCGATAATTTATCCGGAGCAGGTTGTCCTTCCGGCATTGCAGGTTATTCCGATTATTCCGCAAGTTCAAATCCACTGCATACCACTACGCTTCAGGCAGGAAATAACTACACCTGTACTGTGACATCAGGTCAATATGGGGAAGGCTATGCAATCTGGATTGATTACAATGATGACGGTGTATTTTCAACAACTGAAAAAGTCGGGAACACAACCTCTGTTGTTGCCGGTAGCGGATCTGTTGGAGTGATCGGTTCTTCACGTGCAATACCAATTGCCATCTCTTGTACTGCACCTGCGGGACCACACCGTATGCGTGTTCGTTGTATTTATAATCTTGCCGGACCTACAATCGACCCTTGTATAAATCAAAGTAACTGGGGAGAAACTGAAGATTACACAATAACGATCAGCGGTTCTGTTCCTTGTCCGAAACCAACAGCGCAAACCGCGACAGCGATTACTTCCAATTCAGCAACACTCGGATGGACTCCGGGTTGTTCTGAAACACTATGGAATGTACATGTTACCAATGCCGGTGGCGGAGCACCAAGTGGTGCACCATCTAATCCCGGAGTTGGAAATCCATTTAACAGAACCGGCTTGACTCCGAATACAGCCTATGAATTTTGGGTCGCAGCCGATTGTAATGGTTCAGGAAATGGCACCAGTTTATGGACCGGACCATTTGCATTCACAACATTGACAACATGCAGTGGTTCATTAGCCGGATCATCGTTTGCAAATCCAATTTTGGTTGGAGAAGCGCCGTGTGCGTCCTTATTATATTCCAATACACAAACGAATTCAACGGCCAATTGTTTTACCAATAGTTATACAGGAGCCAACAACCAGGCTTCGCCGGATATCTGGTATCAATTTACATTGTCAGCATCAGCAACTGTTCAAGTGAGTCATTGCAATACAACCGGATTGGGCGACACTTATCTGCATATTCTGAACAGCTCAGGAACTCAGTTATTTTTCAATGATGACAACGGTCCGTTGTGTACCGGATTACATGCATCCATTTCAACCACACTGGCGGCGGGAACATATTATGTAGTATCGGAAGGATATAACACAGGAGTCGGAGCCATCACTACTACTATCAAAACCACGACGGCATGCCCAACGACAACTACACTCAACCTCACCGCTTTCATCGAAGGTTATTATCTGGGTGGAGGACAAATGCAGGCAGTATTATTTATCAATGGCTTAAGTGCCAGTCCAACCGCATTTGATTCGATAACTGTAGAATTACACAACCCAACTTCTCCATATGCAATCTTTACGTCAGTGAAATCATTATTGAATACAAATGGTACTGCTGTAGTAAATTTCCCGGTGTATATTTTGAATCAATCCTTTTATATTGTTATTCGCCATCGAAATACCCTGGAAACCTGGAGTGCATCACCGGTTCTAATTCAGAACAACATGACTTACAATTTCACTCTAAATCTTGCTACTGCTTACGGATCAAATCTTCGTGATCTGGGAGATGGGAATTTCGCTTTGTGGAGTGGAGATGTAAACCAGGATGGTTTTATTGAAGCAACAGATTTCAATGCCATCGAAAATGCTTCACAAAATTTCCTTACCGGATATATTACAAGCGATATTACAGGTGATGCATTGGTAGAATCATCGGATTATGGCCTTATTGAAAACAATTTAGCATTGTTGCTGATTTTATCAAGGCCTTAGTTTTATGTCATTCTCTACGAAATTATTTGTTCAAAATATTTGCTTGAATGAGTTGAAATGATTTACTTCTACTGAATTTGTAACTTGTTTATTATATGCTCTGCGTCATTCATCTTCTCTAA
>CAYMMN010000312.1:0-4347 GCA_964391495.1 uncultured Flavobacteriales bacterium
TAAAATGGAGATATTGAATGAGTGCCCGGTCTGCAATGGACAATCTTTTGAAAATTTTCTAAAATGTAAAGATTACACGGTCTCAAAGGACCTTTTCCAAATCGTCAATTGCACCACCTGTGGATTTAAATTCACGAATCCTCGTCCGGATGCGAAAGAAATAGGTCGCTACTATGAAAGTGCTGAATACATCAGTCATTCCAATTCAAAAAAGGGACTGATCAACAAGGTCTATCAGATTGTCAGAAAGAGAGCTATTGAAGGAAAAATCGCGCTTATTACGACAGAGGCAGGATCATTGGATAAGTCTATTCTGGATATCGGCTGCGGAACAGGGGAGTTTCTTTCCGTTTGTAAAGAGAAAGGCTGGAAAACAAAAGGGATTGAACCAAACGATAATGCTAGGGCTCAGGGCATAAAAAATTACACCCTGGATATTGAAGGGGAAGATGCTTTAAAGAGCCTTCGCAATCGATACAGCATCATTTCAATGTGGCATGTATTGGAACACGTACATCAGTTGAATGAACGTGTAAAACAAATCTATGCACTTCTACAGAGTGGGGGAAAGGCAATCATAGCTGTTCCGAATTATACTTCGGATGATGCTAAGAGATATAAGGAATACTGGGCAGCATACGATGTACCGAGACACCTTTATCACTTCTCACCGGATATCATTAAGAGACTATTTGCCAAAGAAGGAATGAAACACAAACGTTCATTACCGATGGTATTTGATTCGTATTATGTTTCAATGCTCAGTGAGAAATACCTGCATGGAAAGAATAATCTGCCTTCAGCATTTTTAAGTGGACTACGCTCAAACATGGCAACGAAACAGGATCCAGAAAAGTACTCCAGCGTAATCTATATTTTTGAAAAATAGTACGGACTTACTTTTTCCAGGTAAAGGTGAAGGAGGAACCTACTCCAAATTCTGAATTCACTGTTACCTTTCCTTCTTGTTGTTCCACGATTTTTTTCACGATCGTCAGACCAATACCGGTACTTTCACATTTATCCTTTGACTGGAGTGTTTGAAAAATTCCAAAGATCTTTTCCTGGTGCTCCGGTTTGATACCATTTCCATTGTCAGTAACCGTGAATTCGTAATAATCACCCAGATCTTTAAAATCCACCTTAACCACACAATCTTCTTTTGAATTGTATTTGACACCGTTTGAAATCAGATTTTGAAATACCTCGTGCAACTTGATTTTTTCTGCATAAATAATTGGCAATGAATCAGATACTTCAAATCTGCAGTTTTCAGGTGGAGCAAGAAGGTCTATGATACTGTTTATCAGCTCTTTGAGGTTAACCAATTCCCTGTCTGTCTTTGTATTACCCATGCGAGAGTAATGCAAAATACCATCAATCAGCTGTTGCATCCTTCCGGTTCTGCTCTTCATCATATTCAGCAGATCCACAACTTCCTGTTTGGGTTTATCTCCCAATTCATCTTCAAGAAAAGAAGCTAGACTCGCAAGTCCGCGCAAAGGCGCTTTCAAATCATGTGATACGATGTAAACAAATTCATCGAGTTGCTTATTTGTAGAAATCAGTTTTTCATTAAACTCTTTTAATTCCACACGCTGACGATAAAGTTTTTCAAACACGGTCACCTTTGCTTTCACAACATTTACATCTAATGGCTTGTGAAGAAAATCTACGGCTCCTTCCTGGTAACCTTGCATTGCAAACTTTTCATCCTTGCTAATCGCAGTCACAAAGATTATTGATATGTCTTTTGTTCTTGAGTTTTCGGCAAGCAAACGTGCAACCTCGAAACCATCCATTTCCGGCATTTGAACATCGAGAAGAATAACAGCAATCTCTGTTTCCAGAGCGATGCGAAGGGCTTCGTTTCCACTAAGCGCTTTGAATATCTTTCTATTCTCATTTTCCAATATGCTTTCCAGAGAAATAAGATTCTCCTGACGGTCGTCAACGATGAGGATATTCACGGGTGCGATTTTCCGTAATCCGTCATTTGTTTCCGTACTTATGTTTTGTAAAACTTCTGTGTGCATGATTCTGTGTGCTTGGGAAAACTTCAAATTACAATTTAAACAGTATTAGAATTAAGTGTGATCAATTTCTACCAGTTCTTACAGTTTTTGCGCTGAAAAAACAACCTTTCTGTATATCTTCTCCTCTTTGTCTACAGCTCCGAAATTTTTTCGCTGTCCGTTAAACAGCAGATTTTCCTTATTTCCGATAGCCAGATAACCCAGGTTATTGAGGCTCTTATTGAATAAATCAACCACCCGATCTTGCAAATCCCGATTAAAATAAATCAAAACATTTCTGCATAAAATCAGATGAAACTCATTGAAGCTATGATCAGAAACCAAATTATGCGGGAAGAAGGACACATTCTTTTTCAGAAAATCATTTATCCGGGCACCACTATTTGTGGCTTCATAATAACATGAGAAATCCTTTCTTCCTCCGGCCTTTCTGTAATTATGAGTATAATGCCTGATTTGTTCGAATGAATAAATTCCCTCCGAAGCCGTTTTCAAACAGGATTCATTCATATCTGTTGCATAAATTTTCGTTTTGTGCAACAGATCCAATTCGTGCAAAAGAATAGCAAGGGAGTAAACTTCTTCACCGGTGGAACATCCGGCATGCCAAATTTTTATGGATGGATAAGTCGCCAGAAATGGAAACACTTTTCGGGTTAAGGAAACAAAAAAGGATGGGTCCCTGAACATCTCCGTAAAATTGACAGTAAGGGCTTCTGTTAATTTCACGTGAAACATTTTTTGCATTTTCAGTTTGTCAATCAATTCTGATGGACTGGAGATCTTCTCTATTAACAAGAAATGATGCAGTCTGCGGTCAATGGTTGATCTTGCATAGTCAGAAAAGTCATACCCATGTCTTTCCTCCAGGTGGGAGAGGACAGCATTGATCGACTGTTCAGAATGTACTATGTTCACGATATTGCTCATGTGTTCAGAAGAGGAAAATTTTGGTAATCACCCTTTGTATAACCACACTCTCATCAATGATAAAAGTTGATCAGTATTAACCGGTTTTGAAATATAATCAGAGGCGCCGCACTGGATACATTTTTCGCGATCGCCAACCATTGCCTTTGCTGTCAACGCAATTATAGGGAGGGCGCTGGTCTGCTTGTTTTTTCTGATTTCCTGCATCGCCTGATATCCATCCATTTCGGGCATCATTATATCCATTAATACAATTTCAATTTCAGGATGCTGTTCCAGTTTTGCCAAAGCATCCTTTCCATTGATTGCAGTAATCACACGCATGTTTTGCCCTTCAAGAACACTGCTGAGAGCATAAATATTCCGCATGTCATCATCCACAAGTAAAACATTGCGGCTAAGAAGCATATCTTCCATCATTGCGGGGATTTTGAATCCCGGCTGATCAACAGATTTCTCTTTAACTGAATGAAGAAAATGTTCTGTCTCACTTATCAAACGATCCAACGATTGTCCATTCTTCAGGACAATTGCTTCAGACCATTTGCGCAATTGTTTTTCCTGATCTTCGTTTATTTCAGAGCCTGTAAATATGATAACAGGTGTACCTGAATGGCTCGCATCAGATTTGATCTTTTCAAGAAGGGAAACACCTTCTTCCTGACCATTTCCAAGATCTAAATCAAGAATGATGCAATCGAATTTCTCTTCAGCCAATAATTGTTCAGCCTCTTGCTGATTTACCGCAGAAAAGAATCTCGTTTGCTTGTTTTTCGAAAGAAGCAGGTTTTTAACGATGTCCTGCTGGATAACTGTGTCTTCAATGATCAGGACCTGACGGATTTCTTTTGAAATCTCTTTGTCGATATCAAGGAAAGCCTTATCAAGATCGTTCTTTTCAAGAGGTTTCCTGAGGTATGCAGTTGCACCCATTTCCAAACCTAGCTTCTGGCGGTCCATCGCAGACATGATGTGGATAGGAATGTGTTTGATCTTCTCGTTTTCACGAATCTTCTTTAAGACCGACCATCCATCCATTCCCGGTAATTGCATATCCATGATAATGGCGGCCGGATTGATTTCTTCTGCAAAGCGAAGTCCTACATCACCATGGGTAGCTACTACTGCTTTGTAATGCTTCTCGTGAGCCATATCAAGAAGGATGCGTGCAAATTGAACATCATCTTCTACAATCAACAACACCGGCTCTGATCCATCCAATGAATCTCTGTCGTCTGCGATCGCCGGTGTTTCTTCCGCAAAACTCCTTCTGTTTTCATTACCAGTCTCCACTGCTTTCTGTTCTACCGAGGATGAAAACTCATCTCCGGAAGAATCAGAATTCAATGAATGAACAGGTATTTGTTTCGCGTCGAGTGGC
>CAYMMN010000313.1:0-4314 GCA_964391495.1 uncultured Flavobacteriales bacterium
TTCCTGAATGTGCGCAGTATCTGCCAGCATGATGGCTGCAAGGTCTCTTGTCGCGGCTGTGCAAAAGATCTTTCCCATAAAGCCTTGTTTGACAAGATTAGGGATGTTACCGGAATGATCAATGTGAGCATGTGACAAGATGAGGTAATCAATCGTTGCCGGATCAAATCCAAAATGCCGGTTCATTGGATCCGTATCTGCACCATGACCTTGAAAAAAACCGCAATCAAGAAGCAGGTTTCGACCATTATCCAGTGTTATCAGGTGTTTGCTACCGGTTACGGTTCGGGCAGCTCCATGAAAAGATATTTTCATATCAGGAGGAGATTATTAATTCTTCGAAATTAGAAAAAGATGCCCAACCGTACTCTATATTCTCTGATTTTATAATTTTACAAAATTGACTCATTCAAAGCCTGTTTATGTCCCATCCTGTAATGAAATTAGATGTTCTGGCCTTCGGTGCCCATCCTGATGATATTGAATTATCCTGCTCAGGGACCCTTCTGCTACTGCGTGAAGAGGGTAAACGAATAGGTATAGTAGACCTGACGAAAGGGGAGCTGGGAACTCGTGGAACGCCTGAAATTCGCGCTCAGGAAGCTTTGGATTCCGCAAATGTTCTGGGAATCTCCGAAAGAATTAACCTGAACTTCGCAGATGGTTTTTTTTATCAGGATAAAGAACACCAGCTAGCCATTGTTTCTGCCATTCGAAGATATCAGCCCGATATCATTCTTTGTAACGCTGTTTCAGACCGTCATCCTGATCATGGTAGGGCAGCTGCAATAGTGTCCACAAGCATGTTTTTAGCCGGTTTGGCAAAGGTTGAAACGACTTTTGAAGGTATACCACAGTTACCCTGGAAAACACGCGTTTTATACCATTATATTCAGGATCGATACATCAAGCCTGACTTTGTAGTGGATGTGACCCGGGTTTGGGAAAAAAGAATGGATAGCGTCAAGGCTTTCCGCTCCCAGTTTTACAACCCCGATTCCAAAGAACCTGAAACAGCTATATCGTCAAAGGAATTTCTGGAATTTCTCGGATCCAGAGCAAGAGAATTTGGAAGACAAATCGGAGTAACCTACGCGGAAGGATTTACCGTTGAAAGGATCTTAGGTGTATCAACGCTGAGCGATCTGCTCTGAATCCTGATAAAAAAATCAGGCAAAAAAAAACCTCCCGGAATTCGGGAGGTTTTTTTTTGATCAGAAAGAATTAATTCACGATCAGTTGTTTTGTTACTTTTTGTGAACCGGATGTTACAGTGTAGAAATATACACCAGACTGCCAGTTGCTTGTATTTAAAGTAACTGTTTGTGTACCACTAACAGCATAAGAGATTGCTTCAGTGTGGATAGTCTTACCAACAACATCAGTCACTTCAACACTAATCGGAGCAGCTTTCTTCAATGTTACAGTGAAGGAAGTAGTACCGTTGGATGGGTTAGGATAGTTTTGTCCAACAAAAATATCTGTTGAATTAACCTTTGCCATGCCTACCAATGCAAGAGCGTCAACTTTTGCAAAAACGATATCGCTTGAAGAAAGGTTGTTATTCACCTGATCGCAAGTTCCTGCAGTAGCAAGAGAATGTCCGGGAGCATTGTCACGCTGATAAACTACGTAAGCGTAATCATCAACAGTACGTGCCATAGCGCCAAATACGCCTTCCTGGAATTCACCATCACCACCTTGAGCCTGACTTGGAACGATATCATTCGGATATGCCCAGGTTGCACCCATATCTGCAGTAGCAGTCATGAAAATGTGGTGGTGAGTTTGTTTCCATACAGATGTATCAGCGAACGGAGCTTCAACCAATGCCTGATAAGAACAGAAAATTACATCGTTTGCAGTAATACCAAGAGAAGGCATAGCAGTTACACCACCACGATAGTTACCCCATGGAAGTGAACAAGTAGTGTCTTCGGTAATAGCAAGGTTGCCATCATGATCAAGGTCCTGAGTCTCTGCAAAATGGATTCCAGGATTTCCTGCACCCATTGTTTCATTCCAGTATCTCAAACCATCAGTTCCCCAAAGTGGAGAATAGAATCCGGCAGCAGTTGTAGAGTCACGGAACCAGCGGAATTCGCTGTATACCACGTGAACCATACCCTGACTGTCAATAATCACAGCTGCATCACCAGGAGTTGAATTCATTGTATCTACAACTGCATCACCATCAAGGTAAGTGAACATAGAATCAAAACTGAAGAAAGGAATTGGGAAGTTCAGGATGATTGTTTTTGTCCAGGTTTGTCCACCATCAGTTGATTTCAAAATACCAAGATCAGTAGAAGAGCCACCGAATACAATTGCAACAACGTTTCCGCGTGCATCAATTGCGTAATCATCTCCACCGAAACCTGCATAGAAAGCTGAATCGATTAATGGCATACGCTGACGAAGAGTAGGCCATGTTTGACCACCATCGCTTGAATGTGAATACAACATTGGACCATCCTGTCCGTAGAGAGGAGTACCAGTTGTTCCTGTACCTTGCCAGATCAGGTGAACATCTTCACCGGAAACTGCCATTTTGGACCATGTGTCATCATTAGTACCTGTTCCAAGAGCAGTTGTTTGTGCTGTCCATGCTCCGGTACCTTTGGTAGCGCGCCAGTTCAACAACATGTGTCCAACACCTGTTGGAGGAGCAGGAGAGTGACCAACACTCATTTCTTTACCACTGGCTGTAACACCAATGTTTACGAAACCGGTACGGTAACTTCCTTCTGTACGAAGATTGGGGTAGTCGCCATTTCCGCCATCTGGAGTGAAATACCATTTTGATACTGTAGAAGCATTCGGGTCATAATAGTTATAACCTGTTCCACGATCAGGGAAATTGGCATTTGCATTTGGAGAAAATGTCCATGCAGCTGAAAACGATCCGTCATCATTGTAATTCAGACGACGTGATGCAGATGCGTTTGTTTGCAAATCGTAATACGTATAACCAATCACTTCCTCTTGTACACTTGTCGTAGAAAGACGATGTGCAGGACGTGATGTTACAAGTTGGCGACTTGCGTTGTTGTTCACCGGAACGCCGTTATCCATCAATACACTTTTGTGTTCAATGGGACGATGAAGGTTCTTCACAGAAGCCGGCATCGGTGCTGTGTGGAAACCTTGGGGCAGGCGCCGTTGTACTTGCTGCTGCGCCATAGCACCGAGACCGATGGCCAGGGATAAGCAGACGAGTAAACCTTTTTTCATTTGATTCTTGGTTTTAGTTAGACAATAATTGGTTTGTTGTTTTCTCCGACAAATTTAGATGAAAGTTTCGCTATTCCAAACAAAAGAAACCATGTTTTTACTGTCATAATCAAGCCTTTCTGTCATTGGAATGTCACTTTAAGACTTTCCCGGCAAAACCCAAAGAAAATCCTTCATTCAGTCTCTAAAATCCGAAGATTCTTAAGAAAATGAATCAATCGCTTTTTGATAAACTTTTTTGAAAAGTGAAGCAGCGTTTTTGGAACTGAAGTGCTCTTCAGCGTATCTACGAATCAGCGCTTCCTGAAATTTACCCGGTTCAGAAAGCAAGTTGAAAATTGCGGCTCTTAATTTTTCAGGATCATCAACAGGAATTAAAATGCCGGTTTGTTCCGTAACAAATTCTTCCGGACCTCCGCACCGCGTCGCAATGACAGGCTTTCCACAACTCATCGCTTCCGCGCAAATCAATGAAAATGTTTCATAACGGCTATTCACCACTAAAAAATCACATTGCTTTAGGTAATCATATACATCGGAATTATTTTTTTGACCTTCAAAAAAAACGGTGCTTCCGAATAATCCCAATTTCTTCGAATAACTTTTTAAATTCTCTTCGTCTTTTCCGCCTCCGACAATTTTCAACTCAACATTTTTATGTATGGTTTGAACATCTTTAAATACATCCAATACTCCACGGATATTTTTTATCTCATCAACCAGGTCAGCAACAATCAGGATTTTGGTTTTTGTTCCTTCCCAAATACGTTTTACAGGAGAGACCGCAGCTTCAGTATCAATAATATTAGGAATAACAACAAATGGATTCCGGAATCCCGATGCATTCATTTTCTTTTTTAAAAATTCTGAAACAACCGTTCCACCCTGGGCTCTGTTTGTGAAATAAGTACTCATGGTTCTTCTAAGCCAGGACTGATCCTGATAACGACCTGTAGCATAACCCGACCATTGCTCACTTACGATATATGGAACCTTGATTTTTTTAGAAAGAAACCAGGCCAGTAGTACAGGACGCAATAAAATATATGCATGGATAATATCCGGACGAATTCCTTTTTT
>CAYMMN010000314.1:0-4259 GCA_964391495.1 uncultured Flavobacteriales bacterium
AATACCTGAGCGGTACAGATATTTGAAGTTGCTTTGTCTCTGCGAATATGCTGCTCACGGGTTTGCAAAGCCATACGCAATGCGCGGTTGCCATGTGAATCAATGGAAACTCCGATAATTCTTCCCGGCATTTCGCGTTTGAATTCTTCTCTTGCAGCAAAAAAAGCTGCGTGCGGACCACCATATCCCAGTGGAACTCCAAAACGCTGCGAATTTCCATACACTACATCGGCACCCCATTCTCCCGGAGGAGTAAGCAGGGTCAGGGCGAGAAGATCTGTTCCTACACCTACACGAATTCCAAGATCGTGAGCTTTGTTTACCCAGTTTTTATAGTCGTTGATTTCACCGTTCATTCCGGGATACTGTAGTATCGCGCCAAAGAAGGACGCATCCGGATTAAACTGCATCGCGTTTCCCATCACCAGCTCAATGCCCAGAGGCTCTGATCGTGTTTTGAGAACGTCTATTGTTTGAGGAAAACAGGATTCATCGACAAATAACTTATTTACGTTTTGTTGTTGCTGTTCACGTGTTCTGCTCGCAAAAAATAAATGCATCGCTTCACCCGCCGCTGTAGCCTCATCAAGCAAAGAAGCATTGGCGATTTCCATTCCGGTAAGATCCAGAATCATGGATTGATAATTCAGCAATGCTTCCAGACGACCCTGGGAAATTTCTGCCTGATAGGGCGTATACGCAGTGTACCAACCCGGATTTTCAAGAATGTTTCTGAGAATCACCCCGGGAGTGATGGTGTCATAATAGCCAAGTCCGATGTAAGATTTCGAAAGAACATTCCGGCTCGCGACCTTTCTAAGCTCCTTTAAAAAAGTATATTCACTTTGTGCTTCCGGCAGATTCAGAGGTTTCTTTAACCGGATGGATGCTGGTACTGTTTCGTCAATCAACTGGTCTACCGAAGCAACACCAATATCTTTTAACATAGCTTGTAAATCCTGTGCATCAGGACCAATGTGACGGGAAGCAAAATCGAAATGTGACATACTTTTTTCAGGAATAAGATTTCGGCCGCAAATGTAGTGAATATTGAATCGTTTGGGGCTGAGGAATGTACTTTCATAATTGAGAATTTTTTTCAAGGATATTTTATTGTAGTTTTGGAGAATTGACACTCATGCGCATGCGTAATCTGCTTTTTTCACTATTTTTTTTCACCCTTTGTTCGGGTACCTTACTGGCTCAGGACACTCTGGTATTAATCAACGGTAAAACGATCCTGGTAAAATCTGTCGATCTGAAGGATTATACCATCGCTTACCGAAAAATGGAGCCCAAAAGCAAGCTCAAAACCATCGACCCTGAACGGGTCTTTTCTATCCGTTACAAGGATGGAACTGAGCGTGTTATATATTATTCCGATACCCTTGATCCTGTCGATTTCAAACCCGAAGAAATGAGAATGTTCATTAAGGGTGAACAGGATGCTGACAAATACTATAAAAATAACTTTAACAAAGGTACTGCCTTTGTACTTGGAGCGAGTGGCGGACTTCTTGGGTTTTATGGCCTGGCTGTTCCTCCACTATATGCCACGATCGTTGGAGCATTTTCTCCAAAAATGGAAAAACAAAAAGTCTCTGACCCGGCCTTGCTTCAGAATAATATCTATCGTGAAGGCTATGAAAAGAAAGCCAGAGATCGCAAAATCAGAAATGCAATGATTGGCGGTCTGGTCGGTTTTGTAGCCGGTAGCGTTGCCTTCAGTATCATTTATTAGCCACTTTTTCGGAGTGGATAATCCACCGCTAATGTGAACCGAATCATTAAGGTTTTTGACCTTCTCGTATTTGGAAATATTTTCATCGGACTTTGTTCCGTCGCGCTGGTGTTTTCTACCTTTCTCCTCAATGGTATTGACCTGAAAATCACACCTTCAGTAATTCTTGTATTTTCTTCAACATGGTTTTATTACAATTTTCATCATCATTCTCATCATCTGGATTTTAGTGGGTACAGGAAATTTATCAACTCAATTATAGCACGCGGCTTTTCAGCCATCGATTTACTTTTTCTTTTTCTACCTGCGGCGATGATAGTGTATAGTTTGACGCAACTCAATTTTCCAATCATTTTGTCTTTCGCAGGGATTTCTGTTTTTAGCATTCTCTATAGTATACCTCTGGTAAAATGGAATGGTCGTCGCAGAAAACTCCGCGAATCTTTGCTCTTAAAACTTCCTTTTCTTGCCTTGAGTTGGGCAGCCGTCACTGTGCTAATTCCTCTACTGGAACAACAACACGCATTGGATACAGGGAAAATTCTGGGGCAGGCGATTGCAAGGTCCTTCTTCATATATGGACTATGCATCCCGTTTGAAATCCGTGATGTTGACAATGAAAAAAAATGGGGGACAAATACTTTACCTGTGGTTTATGGCATAAGGATTACCAAGCTTACCGGTATGTTGATTTTACTGGTTGGAATCTTGTTGCGTCATCTGGCAAAGGCACCAATGATGATTACACCGGCAGTTATGGTGGCCCTGGATCTTTCGTTCTTTCTCACAATTTTTTTAATTTTTAAATCAAAAACCAATCCTTCAAAATATTTTTGCAAAGTTTACGTAGATGGAATGATGATTCTGCAATTTGTTTTAGTATATTTAGCTATCCGACTCGTATGAAATCATACCCTATAGAAGCATTTGAGCATCTGGTGCTCTGTGTCAGAAATGACGATGAAATGGCTCAGCAATGGCTCGTTGATAATGACTACCGTGAATTATCAGAATTCTGGGATGCATTTGAAGGAGTAGAGAAGTCATTCAAATGGCTGATGGAAAACGGGTATCGTCCATTGGCTGCAACCGTTGACGCGATGGCCGGCGATGACAAGGCAAAAGTTTTTCTCATCACTTCCGGTAACAGGGAACTTGCTGCTTTCGCTGATGCGTGCGAAGGCAAGGCTCCGGCTGTAAACTGGTTGATTCAGTTTGGTCACAAAGGCTGGATTCTCCTCGCAAGAGAAATTGCTGCCCGCGAAAAGAAAAAAGATAAAAGTTTTTTCTGGAGTCTTTTAAACTTTGGAAACCCCTTCCGGTAAAGTAGCAAACACTACATCCAGTGCCGCGCAGATTTTATCTGCAACCTGATTCAATATTTCCGGTGTATGAGCGGCAGAAACAAATCCGACTTCATATCCCGAAGGTCCGAGATAAACTCCGTTCTCCAGCAACTCCGCGTGAAGGACTCTGAAAAATTTCATGCTCTCCGCACTGATTTCATCCGCGGAAGAAATTTTTTCTTTTTCAGTGAATGCAAACCAGAATATGGATCCCACCGAGAAAACTTTGAACAGATATTTTTTAGACTGCGCGTAATTGTTCAGTTTGCTCGTGAATGTTTTTGTTTTTTCTTCCAACTGCGTATAAAAACCGGGTTTGGAACATTCTCTCAACTGAGCAATTCCTGCTGACATCGCTACCGGGTTTCCGGATAAAGTTCCGGCCTGGTATACATTTCCTTCCGGAGCAATGTGTGACATCATTTCCTTGCTTGCGCCGTAAGCGCCTACAGGCATTCCACCGCCGATAATCTTACCATAAGTGATAATGTCAGGCTGGATGTTATAAAGACCGGCAGCTCCTTCAAAACCAACTCTGAAACCGGAGATCACTTCGTCAAAAATCAGCAGAATGTTATTTTCTTTCGTCACTTTCCGCAAATATTCAAGGAAAGATTTATCCTGAAGCATCAATCCGTTGTTGGCAGGAATCGGTTCAATGATAATGGCGGCGATGTCGTGTGCAAAATCCGACAGCGCGACATCCAAAGCTCTTTTGTCATTCAGCGGTAACACCAATGTGTCTTTCGCCACAGCTTCAGTCACACCCGCGGAGGATGAAATTCCAAATGTCGACAAACCACTTCCGGCTTTCACGAGCAGGGAATCCACATGACCGTGGTAGCAACCTTCGAATTTTATGATGACAGGTTTGCCGGTATATCCGCGTGCCAGTCGAAGTGCCGACATCACAGCTTCCGTACCGGAACTCACAAATCTTATTTTTTCTATGTAACGATTGTGCTGGAGAATCAATTCAGCCAACTCATTTTCTTTGCGGGTTGGAGCCCCAAAAGAAGTACCCAAAGAAACCGCTTTGATAATTTCTTCCCGTACCACCGGATTGTTGTGACCAAGAATCAAAGGTCCCCAGCTGCAGCAAAAGTCAACGAATTCATTTCCATCAGCATCCTGAATGATACAGCCATCGCCTTTTTCAAGAAAAAGGGGTG
>CAYMMN010000315.1:0-4239 GCA_964391495.1 uncultured Flavobacteriales bacterium
AATTGTAAAGTGCGAGATAAGTGTCAAAGTCAGCGTAGGCACCGTCACCACAGCCTGTTTTAAAAGTATAGGTTGTACCGGCCGTGCCATAGAAATAATACCATTTGCAATTTCCGCCCGGTGCAAAATCGTAAAGTGTTTGCCAGGAACAGGTAGGATCTGGTGAAAGCGCAGCATACTGATAATTGTTATAGACGGTTGTTGCGTCACAACTTTGTGCTGATACAGACAAATTGGATCCGGTCAGTAAAGTCAGAAGCAACAGGAACCATCCCTGTCGTTTGAAGAGATTAAGTAATTGTTTTTTCATGTTGGTTTTTGGTGTTTAGGTATGAGAGATTAGTTGTTAGTTGTTAGATGTTGGATATTAGTTGTTAGATGTTAGTTGTTAGATGTTAGTTGTTAGATGTTAGATGTTAGATGTTGGTAGTTAGTTTGATAACATGAGGATGGAGCCTCAAGCCGATTATAAATTGATGTGTAGGTTATTAAATTTCATTCGCTTTGGGGGAAACGGGGCAACAGTAGAAATGCCCAATTATGGTTAATAATCAATCTTTAAAATAATCCGAAGCGGGGGGGCGCTCAGAAATTCAATCTTTTAGCAGTTTAACAGGTAATGCAGGAAACTGGTATTCAAGTCAATTATTCAACAGAGCAATCAATTCAATATTTCAATAAGTTAATCAATGATTAGGTTAATAGGGTATTCAAGAAGGAGTTCAAATATATCAAATATAGATTAAAAACAAGTATTTTGCTATAAAATTAGTTTAGGTTTGGGAAAACAAAAGCGGGAAGATCACTTCAAAAAAAGATCTATCCGGTGGATATCATTCTACCCCTTTTTTGCATTAAAAAAAGGATTTGGTGCAATCCAATGAAATTGGCCCCCAGCTGAAGCTTTATCAGGCTCCCTTATGAAGCAAAGATTTATTGAATGCTTTGTAAAAAATCCAGGTACTCCTGACCTCTCTTTTCAGCAAAAAAATCAAGTGAGAGCATAAGTGCAGATTGAATGAACAAACCAATTCCAATGCCTTTCAGGAAAAATGAACGGTCGAACAAAAACATTAAAATCAGTCCCGAAATTAGAAGAACAATTTCTACATAACGATAAATGATAAAGTTTTTCATCACTACCTGCATGCGAGGAATTTCTTCAGAAGATATTTTCTCCTTTTGGGTTTGAACAATTGATGTTACCCTTTGAATGTCTTTCGGACTTCGGAAATATACCGAAGTGCCCACAGTGATCTGTATAAAAGCAATGGCAATCAAGGGCCAACTCATCCCATTGTAAAAAGGTTGTTTGATTTGTAAAATAAAATAAGCTGAAACCGAAATCGCGATCAGACCCACAAGAATAAAAAGAAGGCTTTCGGATTTTTCGGCGCTAAAGTAATTTATGACTGGCTGCATCAGGAATTGGGTTAAAAACCTTTGCGTCTTTGCGTGAAATAATTTTCGCGCAAAGACGCAAAGGGGCGCAAAGGTTTTTGGAATTATTTTTTAGTGATCGCGGGTTCGTTGGAGAGATTTTCAAAATCGACGAGGTCCATTTTGATTGAACCGATGAGGATGTCTGTCTGTACACGAACAGGAATTCTGTTTTTGTCGTCGCTGATCCAGACGGTCATGTCTTCCTGATCTTTGAATACTCGTCCTTCCTGCAACATAGGGCGAAACTTCACGCATTTGAATGTTCCTTTTTTAGATTTCACTTCTTCCCTACCAAGGAATTTCAGGTTAAGCGGAATGGTGGCATCATCAAGATAACCCATGATCGGAAAAATATCTCCCTCCTTCGCATTTGCGAAATCCAATGTACGTGCATAATAAAAAGCGGAAATGAGGTCCTGTGTATTCTCCGGAATTGAAATTGTTTTTTTCTCGCTGTATGCGGAGTCTTTGTAATGATTGAAACTGACGTTTTGATTGATGATATAACCGCCTTCATTCACACGGCGGATAAACATCCAGGGGAGAATCGCGTCTTTGTCGACCACACTTTCATAACGGTCACGAACTTTAAAAAACCAGTCGAAAGCGCCAACGGTACTTCCGGTGCCGACAACATGATAACAATCGCGGCCACCAAAATTTTTCAGATCACTTTTAACTTCCAGAATTGCTTCTCCGGCATCCATAAAACCATAGTGAATGCGAAATTTCAGAATTTCTCCGGGTTTGAAAGATTCGTTCTTGATTGTACGGAGCTTTTTTTGCGCTGGGACAACTCCGCTGGCGCCGAAGGAAAAAAGAATGAAGAGAAGGATGAGCTTTTTCATGAAGGGGGAGGATGCAAATACCGGACCGGACCGTTGATTACGCTGATAAGGTTGATGAATAGGATGGTCCATGTGATGACAAAGATAGGGGCAATTTATGAAGGGCAGAATCGGAATATACTAGTTGGCAAAGGATTAAGTAGCCTAAAATCAACAATATATCTAAAAATTCAGGTTGCAAAGAAGCCGGCTGAATTCGTCCTTTTTAACGAAAACCAGCCGGCTTTAGTTTATTCTTAAATTATTTTCTCAGGAAGGATCAGCTTCCCCGCGAAATTCAGAGTTTTCTTCGGAAACATTTTCATCCGTTGACTCGACCTGGTTCTCCATAAAGATAGATTTCCGATCCGGGATCTGCAGGTCTTCCTCCTCCCCCATGACCGGAGGAATTTCATCTTCATTATTTTTTATTTCGATCTCTTCTTCAGCAATAATTTCAGAAGATTCTTCAGACTGCTCAAGAGAATTTTCTTCAGTGGCTTCTTCAGAGTTCACAATTGCTTCAACTTCTTCTGAAACTTCAGCTGTGATTTCGATGCTTTCAGTTTGTTCACTTCCCAAAACATCTTCAGGAGTCATTTCGACCGGAGTATTGTCTTCGAGTTCTGAATCGGCATACTCACTTGAAGAACCGATTTCATTTTGTTCGATGTGAAGGTCTTTGAGCTGTGGAAGATCTTTTACGGATTTGATACCGAAGTAATCCATAAAGCTCTGGCTGGTGCTGTACAGTACAGGACGTCCCGGACCATCGCTTTTGCCGGAGATGGAAATAAGATCTTTTTCCAGCAGTTTCTGAATCGCATAATCGCAACTGACTCCGCGAATATGTTCCATTTCAGATTTAGTGATAGGCTGACGGTATGCAATGATGGATAATGTTTCCATCTGCGGTACAGACAGCTTCTTTTTTGATTTGTGCTGGATCAACGCGTTGATCGTGGCGTGGTATTCCTTTTTGGTCATGAACTGATAACCTTCAGAAATTTCCACCAACTGAAAAGAATAGTCTTCCCCCTCGTATTTGGCTTTGATCTCTTCGATGGCTCTCAGGATCGCGGCTTCGGCAGGTTCCCAGTCAAAAGTTAATTTCAGCGAAGCGGCGATTTCTTCGAGCGAAATACTTTGCTCGGAACAGAAGATCAGGGCCTCGATATGCTGATTTAATTGATTCATAATGAGTTAAAGGGGAGAGAATTAAATGATGTCGCAAATTAGAATTTTTTGCAGAATCTGACCAAAAAATCAATTCACAATCCAAATAACCTCCTGTAAGTAAAGGTAATAGTTTTTACACAACGATATTTACGATTCTTCCGGGAACCACTACGACTTTTTTGGGAGTTGTTCCGCCAAGGAGTTTCTTGACTTCCTCCGCATTCATGACTTCCCTTTCGATTTCTTCTTTGGACAAAGAAAGCGCGATGTTGAGATTGAATTTGGTTTTTCCATTCACTGAAATCGGATAATCGAAAGCGTCTTCTGTCATGTACTCCTCGCGGAACTCAGGGAAGGATGCTTTTGTGATGCTTTCTTTATGACCAAGTTTTTCCCATAGTTCCTCCGCGATATGTGGAGCATAAGGCGAAACAATGATGGCCAAAGGTTCGAGGATTGCACGCTTGTTACATTTCAAATCCGTGAGTTCATTTACGCAAATCATAAAATTGCTCACTGATGTATTGAATGAATACCGATCGATATCTTCAACAATCTTCCTGATTGTTTTGTGCAGCGCCTTCAACTCTGCTTTTGTAGGTTCCGCATCAGAAACATCCCAAACGAGATCTCTGCTTGCGGCATCCTGACGGTGGTAAAGCTTCCACAACTTACGAATGAAATTGGATGTGCCGCTGATGCCATTGGTATTCCAGGGTTTTGAGAGCTCAAGTGGACCAAGGAACATTTAATACAAACGGAGACAATCTGCACCATAAAGGTTCACAAT
>CAYMMN010000316.1:0-4228 GCA_964391495.1 uncultured Flavobacteriales bacterium
CTTCCAAATTTGACGGTAAAGATGTGACATCGCGTTTGCAAAAAGCGAAACATGCTATTGGTGGGATTGAAATTGATTTGCCATTACATCTATCCTTGAATGTGGAAGCTTATTTCAAGGACTTCACACAACTTGAAAACATTAACCGGGATAAAATCTACGAAGACGACGGACAGCACAGCGAAAAACCGGATTATCTGAAACAGGATTACATCATTGAATCCGGAACTGCGAGAGGTGTTGACTTCCTTTTGAAATACGATTACCGTAAATTATATGTGTGGGCAGTTTACTCCCTTGGTTACGTCAAAAGATTTGATGGAATCCGAACTTACGAACCAAGCTTCGATCGTCGTCACAATGTCAACCTGATTGTCTCCTACAAATTTGGAAAGAAAGATGCATGGCAGGCAAATGTTCGCTGGAATTTCGGCTCCCCTTTCCCTTTCACCCAAACGCAGGGCTTTTACGAGCAGCTGATTTTGCCTGAAGGTTCGGGCTCAAACATCTCCAACCAAAACGGGCAATTGGGAATCTTTTATGGAGAACTGAACAAAGGCCGCCTTTCCTACTTCCATCGCCTTGACATTTCATTACAAAAGGCATTTCATATTTCTAAAAACTCGACACTCGAAGTTGTTGCCGGTGTAACAAATGTGTATGATCGGGACAATATCTTTTATGTCAACCGTGTGACAAATTCAAGAGTCTACCAGCTCCCGATTCTTCCAAGCTTCGGCATGAACATGACTTTTTAAAAAGTAATAATCCGCATTCAGAATAAAAAGGAATGTATGCTTCTGATTTTAAAAGATCAATGAATAATGAATGCGAGGTATTGAGGAATTCGAAAAATAAATTGAAGAAGCAGTTTTATGTTTTCGTGACGCCTCCGAATCTGTACGAAATAATTTCCGATAATGCTTTACAACCTGTCGGCCGCAGGCATAACCTATAGCCGCGCCCGGCAACAGGTCCGATGCCCAATGTTCGTGTTCAATCAATCGACTTACTGCCACCAATGAAGCCAGTGAGTAGGCGATGTAAGGAACAGCTTTGGTATCTTCAAATTGCATAGCAAAGACTGTAGCGATTGAAAACGCTGCAGCGGTATGACCGCTTGGAAAAGCGTCAAACGCAGCAACACTTCTACCTCTCTTAACTTCAGGATCAAATTGTCCAAGCGGACCAAACCAATGATCCTTGTTGTATTCCCGATCCATATATGTTGCTCCGGGTCTCATGCGTCCGGTTCCTAACTTGATGATACGGACCCATACTCCGGCAGTAATGGCAGCCTGGCTTGCCAGCACAGCGGTATGCAGAGCTTTTCGTTCATGGAAAATCAAACTATAACCACCATAGGCTACTAATAAACCGTATCCATAATAATCACCCAACTGTGTAAACTCAGGGCTGATGTCTCTTAACCACGGGTTTCTGTCCTTCAATGGTCTTACATTTTTTTCAATGGAGGGATCCAGAAAATACAAGCCCACCGTCCCTGCACATATTCCCGCTACCTGCAATGCCTGAGACCCGCTCATGTGAAATGGTGCAATTGCCTGTTCTCCAAAATTATGTAGAAGCATCGGGAAATAACCTTTTGAACTTCGGAAAGAATACAGAGAATCCTCTTTGAATTGCTGCTTCCAGGTTTTGTTGTTCAGTACAATAATGCTGTCATTTCCCTCCGCAAGCAAAGGAATGGAGCATATTTCCAGAATAAAAAGTAATATACAAAAGACTAAACGCTTCGGATTCATGGTTATGGCTAAACAAGAGCCTGCAAAATAACCAAATCTGCATTTATTTTTTTTTCTCTGTCGCTTATTCTTAATTTTGTACCCCGTGTTGATGAATTTTTCTTTTTGGAATTTCTTCAACTCACAAAGGTTTAACCCTCTAACGGATCAACACGGTGGCTTCAGCAAAATATATTTTCGTAACAGGAGGTGTAACTTCCTCACTCGGTAAAGGAATTATTTCAGCATCACTTGCTAAATTATTACAAGCAAGAGGTTATTCTGTAACCATTCAAAAACTCGATCCTTATATCAATGTTGATCCCGGAACCCTCAATCCATACGAGCATGGTGAATGTTTCGTCACAAATGATGGCGCTGAAACCGATCTGGATCTGGGACATTATGAACGTTTTCTCAATGCTCCTACTTCGCAAGCCAATAACGTAACAACCGGCAGAATTTATCAGACTGTTATTAATAAAGAACGCGAAGGCGCATATCTGGGGAAAACAGTTCAGATCATTCCACACATTACAGATGAAATTAAAAGACGGATTCAACTGCTTGGTGAAACCGGCGAATTTGATGTTGTGATCACTGAAATCGGAGGAACCGTTGGCGATATCGAATCCCTGCCTTATGTTGAAACTGTCCGTCAGTTGAAATGGGAATTGGGAAGCTCCGCTCTCTCCATTCACCTCACGCTCATTCCGTATCTCGCTGCAGCCGGGGAATTGAAAACAAAACCAACGCAACACAGCGTAAAAGCTCTGCTGGAATTGGGAGTGCAACCGGATGTGTTGGTATGCAGAACTGAAAAATCATTGTCAAGCGAAATCCGTCGCAAGATTGCCTTGTTTTGCAACGTAAATGTGAATGCTGTCATTGAATCTATTGATGCGGAAACAATTTATGACGTTCCGCTTTTGATGTATAAAGAGCAACTTGACAAAGTAGTATTAAACAAACTCAAACTGCCTCTTCAACAGGAACCTGAACTGGCACAGTGGAAAGAATTCCTTGGTAAATTAAAAAACCCGGTTCATGAAGTGCGAATTGGCCTTGTAGGAAAATACATCGAATTGAAAGATGCCTACAAATCCATCGCTGAAGCTTTTATTCATGCGGGAGTAGCAAATGAATCGAAAGTAAAACTGGAATGGATCCATTCCGAAAAACTGGACGCCTCCAATGCCGCCGCGAAACTTGGCGGATTACACGGAGTACTCGTTGCACCTGGTTTTGGCGATCGTGGAATTGAAGGAAAAATATCTGCAATCCAATTTGTACGTGAAAACAACATACCTTTTCTTGGTGTTTGCCTTGGCATGCAATGCGCGGTAATTGAATTTGCCAGAAATGTGATTGGCTGGAAAGACGCGCATTCCACTGAAATGAATCCCGCGACAAAACATGCAGTGATTGATTTCATGGAAGGACAAAAAGGAATTACCAAAAAAGGAGGAACCATGCGTCTTGGTGAATACACTTGTACGATTCACAAAGGAACAAAAGCCGCCAGTGTTTACAAGAAGGAGAAAATTGGTGAACGACACCGGCATCGTTACGAATTCAATAATAAATTTTTAAAAGATTTTGAAGAGGCAGGAATGACAGCATCCGGAGTTAATCCAGAAAGCAATCTGGTGGAAATCGTTGAATTAAAAAATCACCCATGGTTTGTCGGAGTGCAATTCCATCCTGAATACAAGAGTACCGTTGAAAATCCCCATCCTCTTTTTGTTCGCTTTGTGAGAGCAGCTTTGGACAGATCGAAATTAGCAGTGGATTGAAATCAGTAAATAATGAATAGTGAATGATGAATGATGAATGATGAATGATGAATGATGAAATAAATATTTGCTGCTTCAGCTTCAATCCTCAGCACAAATATTAAGTACATACAAATAAAAAAACCGGAATCTTGACAGATCCCGGTTTTTTTATTTGTATTGAATTTCTTTATTGTAAAATCAACCTATTTTGACGGAGCGTTCCTTCGGAATATGCTGACAAAAGATAAATTCCACGAGGGAGACTGGCTACATCCAGTTGCAAAGAAGTTTCTCCAGGGAAAGAATTGTGATTCCATTCTTTCCAAACCTTTCCGGTAAGATCCATAATTTTAAAATCCACTTCAGATGGCTGCGTCGATATGTAAGATAATTCTGTCGTACCTGATGCCGGATTAGGATACATACTGATTTCTGAAATCGCAGGTTTAGCAAGATCATCAACACCCAATCCGAAATCAGCAACCCCGACATATTTTGAATACCCGGTCGCAATTCCTGAAGTAGTGGAAGTAACAATTTTCATAAGTGGCCCCGCATGAGTTGAAGAATACCAGAAATAACTCACCGTTAATATATTCTCATCAACACCAGGTCCAAAACTATAAGTAATATTCTCTTCACGCTTTACACGCAAAACATTGTTGTAAGTGATAGCAGGTAGTTTCAATGTACCGGTTCCGTCTC
>CAYMMN010000317.1:0-4216 GCA_964391495.1 uncultured Flavobacteriales bacterium
GCATGGAGCCGGCGGGAGCATTTTGCTATTGTGTTTTGTCATAGACCTTTCCACGAATAGCAGCGTGCGGACAAATCAGATAACACTTACCGCATTGAGAACAAAGTTCCGCGTCCCAGACAGGAATTTCATCCGCGATGTTTCGTTTCTCCCATTGTGATGTAGCTGTAGGAAAAATTCCATCGGCAGGGAAAGCGCTCACCGGAAGTTGGTCGCCTTCTCCCGCGATAATGCGGGCAATCACGCTGTTTACAAAATCCGGAGATTTAGAAAACAGGGATGTTTGCATGTGACGTGTTCCGATCGGAAGATTTGCATAATCTATTTCATGTAGATTTTCGACGGCTTTGTCAACTGCTTCGTAATTCTTTTGGACGACAGCTTCTCCTTTTTTCCAGTATGTTTTATAAATCGCCTGTTTGATTTCCGCGATGGCTTCTTCTTTTGGAATGACATTACTGATCGCAAAGAAGCAGGTTTGCAGAATGGTATTGATACGGCTTCCCATTCCTGTTTCTCGGGCTACTTTACCAGCATTGACCACATAGAATTTTAGTTCCTTGTGTTTGATTTCTTCCTGGATTTCAGCAGGAAGTTTATCCCACACTTCTTCCTTCGGATATGGAGCATTGAGCAGGAAGGTCGCGCCTTTCTCCGCGTCTTTCAGGATATCGTATTTGATGAGGTAATTGAAATGATGACAGGCGATGAAGTTCGCGGAGTTAATCAGATACGCTGAACGAATTGGATTTTTTCCAAAACGCAGGTGGGAAACCGTCAGTGATCCTGATTTTTTTGAATCATACACAAAATAACCCTGTACATAATCGTTGGTTTTATCACCAATGATCTTGATAGAATTTTTGTTTGCACTAACGGTTCCATCCGCGCCAAGTCCGAAGAAGAGGCCACTGAATAGATGTTGTTTCTCTATTGAAAATGAGGGATCATAATCGAGGCTGGTAAATGTGACATCGTCTTCGATTCCTATTGTAAAATGATTCTTTGGTTCTGTTTTGGTGAGTTCCGTAAATATGGACATCACCATTGCAGGTGTAAATTCTTTTGATGCAAGACCATAACGTCCTCCGATGATATCCACCTGTTGTGATTTTCTTCCTTCTCGGAAAGCGTTTACCGTATCCATGTACAAAGGTTCACCGATACTTCCCGGTTCTTTGTATCGATCGAGTACGGCGATTCTTTTTACAGTTTTTGGTATTGCTTCAATAAAGTCTTTTACGGAGAAAGGACGGTATAACCTCACTTTTAGTACGCCAACTTTTTCACCGCGTGGATTGAGGTAGTCGACAATTTCGTGAACTGTTCCTCCGCCGGAACCCATGATGATAATGATACGGTCAGCTTCCGGATGTCCGCAGTATTCGTACATCTTGTAATTTCTTCCGGTAAGTTTTCCGAATTGTTTCATCGTAGCTTCCACAACCTGTGGAACATTCATGTAGAATGTATTGGCAGCTTCACGGCTCTGGAAAAACACATCAGGGTTTTGCGCTGTACCTTTTAGGCTGGGATGATCCGGAGAAAGTGAACGATTGCGATGCGCGTGCACGGCATCTTTATCGATCATCTCATCGATGATTTCATCGGAGATTACTTCCACTTCTGATAATTCATGTGATGTGCGGAATCCGTCGAACACATTCAGGAAAGGAATCCGCGCTTTCAAAGTCGCGGAATGCGCGATCAGTGCCATGTCCATTGCTTCCTGCGCGTTGTTTCCAAAGAGCATAGCCCATCCTGTAGAACGAACCGCCATGACATCGCTGTGATCGCCAAAGATTGACAATGCATGTGTCGACAATGCTCTGGCAGCAATATGAAAAACTGTAGGTGTAAGTTCTCCTGCGATCTTGTACATGTTCGGGATCATAAGCAGCAATCCCTGTGAGCATGTAAATGTTGAAGAAAGAGCTCCGCCCTGTAATGCACCATGAATAGCACCGGCAGCACCGGCTTCACTTTGCATTTCGATGACTTTTGGAACTTGTCCGAAAATATTTGTTTGTCCTTTTGCCGACCATTCATCCACCCATTCACCCATCGCTGAGCTTGGGGTAATTGGATAGATCGCGCAAACTTCATTGGTTTTATAGGCGATATAAGCCGCGGCTTCATTTCCATCCATGATGGAAACATTTTTCCGCTCTGTTAAATTCTTTTTTTCCTCCTGTACTTTTTCGACGCCGGTATCCATGTAAATCGATTGATTTTGAATAATTAATAACATCGAAAATTAAGCGCTTTCAATGGTTTAAAACATGATACAAATCAGAGCAAAAAAGGGCTGCAGAAGGGAAAGTATGAGGAAAGTCATACAGTGAGTAGTTATAAAATCTCCGTGTTCCCTGCACTGAAGAGGAGAAATGTTTCGCGCAAAGACGCAAAGGGCGCAAATTCAATTTTTGTATAGATCTTTGTCTAAAAAAAGAAAGCCCCGCTGATCGGCGGGGCTTTCGGGAATTGCATTCAGAGCAAATTATTGTTTGATGAGTTTCTTAGAAACTGTTGATCTGCCTTCTGATTGTAAACGGAGGGTGTAAACTCCATCAGCCTGATCTTTCAAATCGATCACCTGGATTTGTGTACCAGCGGAAGTGAAGTGTTTCGCGAAGACTGTTCTGCCCATGAGGTCACTAACAGTAAGCGTAAAGTCACCGGCACCTTGCGTGAGCACATTGAACAGATTGTTTGAAGGGTTAGGATAAACGCTCACTTTGGCTTCTGCGAGAGGATTACTGATACCAACTGTAGTAACAGTCATACACTCTGAAGTATCAGAACAAGCACCTACTGTAACAACAACCGCATAGTTACCGTTTGTACCAACGTGGAAGCTTTGTCCGGTTTCACCGGAAATCGCAGCATTTCCATTGTTACAATCGATCCATTGGTAAGTTGCACCTGTTGCAGCAGCGATAAGAATTGTATCGGATGCGGAAACATCTGTCAAAGGAATCGATAATGTATCCAGTACATAATCTGTACAGCCGCTACCGTTGGTGATGTACAAATCAGCATACTTTGCACCACAGGTAGTGAATGTTTGAGATGGATTCGCAGACAAAGAATAGGTCAGGTAACCGAAATTTTCATCATAAAAATTCCATACGTAAGATGTAATATTTCCTACAGATGTACTGGTGAAATCAATAGTATTCCCATTTTCTGAAAATGTGTAATCCGCATAAGGATCACTTTGCACCTCTACATTTTTCTGAACAAAACTGCTACAACCGGATGCAGTAGTAACGGTATGCCATACAGGCTTTCTTCCACCGCAAGCAAAAGTATGAACAGGGTTCGGGTCTGTGGAAGAAGCTCCATCAGCGAAATCCCAATAATGAGTCAAACCTGTTCCGGTAGACGCATCGGTGAAAGTCACCGTTGAACCGCTTACACTATAAGTATAATCAGCAACAGGAGTACCAGTGATGATTATCCTCTGATAAGTTACAACGCTGCATGTATTGCCATAGGCTGTGAGAAAAACATAGTATGCTCCCGGGCAATCGTAGACGTGAGTTGGAGCAGACTGGTTAGAGGTTGTACCATCACCGAAATCCCAAATGAAACCGGTTGTTGTTCCGGTAGAAGTATTGCTGAAGCTTACAGTCTGATTTGGCAAAATGTTCGGGATAAATCCGGGATTAGGATCACCCACTACAACAACTTCTTTATAGATATAAGATGTACAACCTGTAACATTCGAAATTTCGAGTGCTACATTGTATGTACCTCCACAACCAAAATCATGAGTTGGGTTGGCGCTACCATCCTGACCTCCATCACCGAAATACCAATGATAAGTAAGACCTGTACTGGAGACAGAAAGGTCCGTGAAGTTCACTACTGTTCCGGAAGCACTGTAGCTGAAATCCGCCTGAGGGTCGCCTGTAACAGTAACATTTCTACTAATTTGATTTGAACATCCGGCAGTGTAGGCAGTAAGAATAACAAAGTAATTACCCGGACAGAGATAGGTATGCGTCGGGTTAGGTGCTGTACTGTTAGTACCATCACCAAAATCCCACTCGTAATTTGTAATTCCTGAACCAGTAGAAGTGTTCACAAAAGTTGCATTCAAACCATTGCTGGTTGAGAAGAATGCAGCCGTAGGGCTTCCCACAAATGTAACATTATGGGAAAATATCCTTCTTGTACAAGGGCCTAAAGAGTTTACAGTAAGCTGGAT
>CAYMMN010000318.1:0-4213 GCA_964391495.1 uncultured Flavobacteriales bacterium
CGGGCAAGTCCGCCACTTTGTGTGAAGACAGACGCTGCATTCCCGTAATTTGAACTGTTCTCAATCGCGATTGCTTCGTCGAGATCTTTCGCGCGAATGATCGCGAGTACAGGACCAAAAACTTCTTCTTTTGCAATGGCCATATCTGGACTAACAAAGTCGATGACAGTTGGCCCAACATAGAAACCTTCTTCTTTACCTTCTACTTTCCAGTTTCTTCCATCGACAAGAACTTTTGCTCCGGCTTTTTCAGCTTCGGTAATGTATCTTTCGATGCGTTCTTTCGCGGCTTTGCTGATTACTGAACCGAGATTTTTTCCCGGAACAATTTTTTTCGCTTCGTCGCAGATTTTTGCAATGATGGTATCAATATTTCCAACAGCGACCATTGCGGATGCTGCCATGCAACGTTGACCGGCGCAGCCCGACATGGAAGCCGTAACATTGCTGGCCGTCATTTCCTGGTGAGCATCGGGAAGAACGATAAGATGATTTTTCGCTCCGCCAAGTGCCACACATCGTTTCAGATTTGAAGTCGCTCTGCGGTAAACAATTTTTGCCACTTTGGTAGAGCCCACAAATGACACAGCTTCGATATCCGGATGATCGCAAATTGCTTCGACAATTTCTTTGTCGCCATTTACAACATTAAAAACTCCATCCGGTAATCCGGCTTCTTTCAACAGTTCCGCGATTCGGTTTGCCGACATAGGAACCTGTTCAGATGGTTTCAGGATCATGCAGTTTCCAAGAGCGATAGCATTTGGAATAGTCCAGTGTGGAACCATGTTTGGAAAATTGAATGGGGCAATTGAAGCGACAACCCCGAGTGGTTTGTGCTCAACGCGACATTCTACTCCACGACTCACTTCGAGTAATTCTCCGGAGATCAACTGTGGTAAAGAACATGCGAATTCTGTAAGCTCAATGCTTTTTTCTACTTCAGCAATTGACTCATCGAGTGTTTTGCCATTTTCTTCCTGCACCATGCGTGCAAGTTCCTGCATGTTTTTTTCCAGCAGTGTTTTGTAGCGGTAAAAAACCTGAACACGTTCTTTTATAGGCATAGCTGACCATGCGGGAAATGCGGCTTTGGCGGCTTTGACTGCTTCGTCAAGATCCTGAGCTGATGAAAGCGGAACACTGGAAATTACTTTTCCAGTAGATGGACTGATTACTTCCATCTGGCTTTTGCCGTTCTGAATAAATTTTCCGGCTACATAATTTTTAACTGCGGGGTACTTTTGGGTAGTGGTTTCCATTTTATCTTGGATGGTGATTAACTGGTAAATATAGGAAATCTTGGGATTTTCGGTTAGTGCTTGGTGGTTGGTGCTTGGTTGTTAGTTGTTAGTTGTTAGATTTTAGATTTTAGTTAAGGAGTGCATTTGAATTGAGGATTCTGACTATTAAATGACTACTTACCTTGTACTTGGTACCTGGTACCTGGCACCTTCTTTTGTATACCAAGTATTTGCTACCAAATAATATTTTCCAAAATAAAACTTCCTTCAAAATCCTTCTTTACTCCCCAATATCCTCGTTCCAAAGTTCGGGTTTGTCGCGGATGAAATTTTCCATTAACTCGATACATTCGGCATTGTCGAGGTTAATGACTTCCACTCCGTGATCGCGCATGAATTGTTCGGCGCCGGGAAAAGTACGGGATTCGCCGACGATTACTTTTTTTATTCCAAACTGAACAACGGCTCCGGCACAGAGGTAACAAGGCATCAAAGTGCTATACAGAACCGCGCCTTTGTAATTCCCCACTCTTCCCGCATTTCGCAAACAATCAATTTCTGCATGAGTCATCGGATCGTTTTTCTGGACGCGTTGATTGTGTCCACGGCCCAGAATTTTTCCGTCGCGCACCATTACCGAACCGATAGGAATACCGCCTTCTTTGAGGCCCTGACGGGCTTCTTCTATTGCGGCTTTCATGAAAGAATCTGAGGTCATTGTTATTGAGTTATTGGGTTATTAAGTTATTAAACAAACGTGTTAGAGGATTGCAGGTGATGTCCGTAAGAAATGTGTTATTAGGTTATTAAGTTATTAGTTTATTGAGCTCACGGGGTAATTGGGTTTCAAGTGATGTCCGTGAAAATTTTGTAGTGAAAAAATATTTTTCAAATTCAAAGAAAAGAAATCGATTACCATGTTTAATGTGTATCGAGATTAATTATTCAACCCATTAACTCTAATAACTCAATAACCCAATAACATTTTACACAAAAGTCTGCAAATCGTACAGCTTCTTATACACCCCTCCATTCTGCAGAAGTTCAAAGTGCTTACCTCTCTCCAGAATTTCTCCTTTTTGCATCACAATAATTTCATCGGCGTGCTGAATGGTAGACAGACGATGTGCGATGACCAGAGTGGTTCTGTTTTGCATCAGGTGTGTGAGCGCGTCTTGCACGAGACGCTCACTTTCAGTGTCCAAAGCTGAAGTAGCTTCATCCAGAATGAGGATAGGAGGATTTTTCAATACCGCACGTGCGATGCTGATCCGCTGACGCTGTCCTCCGCTCATTTTTCCTCCACGGTCACCGATGTTGGTTTGGTAACCGTCCGGCATTTGCATGATGAAGTCGTGTGCATTGGCAATTTTCGCTGCTGCGATGACATCTTCTTCCTTCACATTCGGCATACCAAATGCGATGTTGTTCAACACTGTATCATTAAACAGAATGCTCTCCTGTGTCACGATGCCCATTAGTCCGCGCAAGTCGGCAAGTTTGTAGTCTTTGATATTTTCTCCGTCGATCAGGATCTCTCCTTCTTCGAGATCGTAAAAACGTGGCAACAAATCGGCAAGCGTTGTCTTTCCCGAACCGCTTTGTCCGACGAGGGCAATAGTTTTTCCCTTTTCAATTTTGAGATTCACATTGTGCAATACCCAGCCGGTACCGCCTTTGTGATAAGCGAAAGACACATCGCGGTATTCCACTGAATGATTGAAATCACTGATCTGCAAAGCGTGTTCCTTGTCGCGAATGGTCACTTCCGCATAGAGGATTTTGTTGATCCGATCCACTGAAGCCAGACCTCTTTGAACATTGGAATAAGCTTCTGTAAAAGATTTTGCAGGTGGAATGAGTTGTGAAAAGATGACGATGAAAGCGATAAACATTGCAGGTTCCAGTCGGGAGCTTCCGTCGAGAACGAGTTTCCCTCCGAAATAGATTACCACAACCATTACAATAGCTCCAAGGAATTCGCTGAGTGGTGAACTCAGATCACGTTTGCGGTAAAGACGTGTCATGAGGCGACGGTATTCGTCGTTTATTTTTCCGAATTTCTCCATTGAAAAAAGTTCGGATGTAAATGCTTTGATGATTCGCATTCCACTAAGAGTTTCCTCTATAGTAGAAAGTAGAACTCCCATTTTTGCCTGAGATTTTGCTGAAGTGCGACGCAAGCTTTTCCCAATTTGTCCGATGAGCAAACCGGCGATCGGCAGAAGCACGAAAACGAAAATCGAAAGTTGCGGGGAGATGGTAATCATTGTTCCCAGGAAGAGCAGTATTGTGAGCGGCTCCCGGAATATTACTTCGAGTGACTGCATGATGCTCCATTCAATTTCCTGCACGTCGCTTGTCATGCGGGAAATGAGGTCGCCTTTTCGTTCGTCAGAGAAATAGCTGAGCGGCAAGTACAGCACTTTTTCGTACATCCCGTTTCGCAAATCGCGTACGACACCGTTACGGATCGGAGCGATAAAATACATGGCGAGGTATCGGAAGAAATTTTTGAGAAAGAAAAGTACGATCACCAGCACACAAATGAGGATGAGTGCTTCCATTTTACCATTGGCTACGATGTATTCGCTCAGGTAATAATTGAAGTTCGCGAAAAGCACTTTTGGCGAGAGCGACCATGGTTCCTGATGAAATTCGGTACTCTGACTAAATAACACATTCAGAAACGGGATCACCATGGTTAGCGAAACCAGCGAAAAAATCACCGAAAGCATGTTAAAAAGGATGTTCAGCAGTGCATATCCCTTATAGGATTTCACATAGCGGAGCAGGCGGAAATAGTTCTTCACGTTACAAATATACCTTTTTCGGGCAGGAAACGAATGGTTTTGGGAAAGCCTGCGAGGCTAGGAACCGGGGAGTCGGGGGTTGGGAGTCGGGGGTCGTCAGAACTTACTTCCAATTCATGTACAATATTCTTTATTTGTTCAGCATTATTCCTAAGG
>CAYMMN010000319.1:0-4200 GCA_964391495.1 uncultured Flavobacteriales bacterium
GAAATTATTGCCACAGGCGCGAATCAGGTTTACCCATTCTTAAAAAGTGGAATATGATTGATCACCAATTAGTTTTTTGTTCAGTTCAGCGGCGCGGCGGGTTACTTTTAATCCTCCGGGCAATTCTCCGGAAGCATGACATCCACGGTAGATGCATTCTGTCATTACTTTCCAGATATTCATTACACCTGCACGAACATCCGATTCGCTCCGCCAACTGTCTTCATTTTCCAGGACCACCTGAGAAACAGATAAACCCTGAGTCTCGCAATGTTTCATCAGTTCAGCGGAAGTGTTAGCCGGATATTTCAGAATAACTCTTTTGTTGGATTGTCCGGGAACTTCACCGTCTTTTACTACAAAGCCACCACCAACGGAATAATAGGTTTCTTCAAAGTCAGAACCATCTTTGATTTTAGCTTTCAAAGTCATTGCATTCGGATGATAAGGCAGACTTTCTGAAAAATGAAAAAGTAAATCTTTAGCAGGATCAAAATCAATACTGTTTTTAGAAGCCAGATTCAGTTTTTTGATCCTTGCGATTTCGTTGATTGTTGGTGTAATGCTGTTGACATCAAAAGTGACAGGATCAAAGTCGCATAGTCCTAATTCTATCGCGATATCAGTTCCATGTCCTTTGCCGGTTTTGGCAAGCGAACCAAACAGATGAACCTGAATCGCGCGAACAGACATGGTCAATCCGTTTTTTTCCAGGGATTCAAGAAATAATTTAGCCGCTCGCCAGGGCCCCAGGGTATGCGAACTGGATGGTCCGATACCAATTTTAAACATGTCAAATACTGAAATCTGTTCTTGTTCTGTCATAGTCTTACCTCGTTGTAAAAATAGGAAGGATATAATGAACTGAAGCTCTAATTATTTTAAATATCAAAAATTTATAATGTCTGCTAGGAATCTTCCCTTTTCATCAACTTTGTGTGTCGAACCCTCCGTCATTTTCCGGAAAGGTTCTAAAAGTCCCATTTTCAGCAAAATAAAACTGATTTTTCATGTAACTTTAGGGCACTTGGATCGTCCCATTTACAGATTCCCCACACAGGAACCATGACCACACAGGAGTACAATCAATGCGTAGACCAGCATGCCGATGGTGTGTATCGCTTCATCCTTAAAAATATGAGGGATGAAGATGAAGCGCGCGATGTTGTACAGGATGCTTTTGAAAAGATGTGGAGGAATGTCGAAAAAGTAGACGGAGCAAAAGCCAAGAGTTACTTGTTTACGACTGCTTATCATACGATGATCGACAGGATCAGGAAAAAGAAACATCTGAGTGACTATACAGAAGTAACGGAAGATAGTTTGTTTCATACAGAGCAGTACTCCGATTTGAAGCAAGTCCTGAACAAAGCGATAAATCTGCTTCCGGAAAAACAAAAGGCAGTAATTACACTTCGGGATTATGAAGGATACAGTTATGATGAGATAGGGAAAATCACCGGCATGAGTGAATCACAGGTCAAAGTGTACATCTACCGTGCACGATTATTTTTAAAAGAATATATAGGATCATTGGAAAGAGTAGTATGAAGGGAGTGAAGGGTAAATAGTGAAGAGTTTTTGCGCCTCTTCATTAAAATTAGAAGTAGATATCATATGTAATTGTATAATTCAATAATCTTTAAACTCCACCAACCACCAACCACTAACCACCAACCACTAACAACTAATGCTCTCCCGTTCCAACTACGAAATTTACTTCCTCGATTATCACGAAGGAAATCTGACTGAAAGTCAGCGTAGGGAACTTATGTCTTTCCTTGATCAGAATCCGGATTTAAAAGAAGAGTTCGACAGTTTTGTAAATGTGTCCGTTGAGCCGGATCATTCCACAGTGTTTTCCAACAAAGACAGTTTAAAGAAAAAAGAGGGAGTTAATCTTTCGAATTACAAAACATGGTTGGTAGCTTATACAGAAGGCGATCTTAACGATAATCAAAAGAAAGATGTTGATCGTTTTTTGTCAGCGCATCCGGATCTAAAATCCGAATTGGATCTTTTCCGCCGGACGCGTATTGTTCCTGATTATACCATCCTTTTTAAAGACAAAAATTCTTTGAAACAGGGCGGTAGAGTTATTGCATTTTCACGGGTAAATTATCGAGTGATGGCTATTGCAGCCTCATTGGTACTGCTATTGATTTCAATTTATGTTTTCCGTCAGCAAAAAGACAATACGCCTCAAACAGCTGAAAAAAATATCGTTCCTCCTGTAAATTCTTCAGCAGGTAGCAATCAGCCTGATTCTGCTAACCTTGAAAATGAAAAAATAGAAAGGAATTTACCTGCTCCTGAGAAGGTAGACAAACCTATGGTTGCAAATCGTAGCAGAAAGAAAGAGATAGCTCCTTCTGATCAGCATCAACCTTCACATGAAATTCAGGAGCCTGCTCCTCAGGTGGTACAGAATAAACCTGCTCCGGTTGACAGTCTCATCAAGGTAAACAGTCCTTTGCAGGAGCCAGTCTTTGCAAATAATCCTGCTCCGGTTTCTAAACCTCAGAGGGAACAGGACCTTCGTGAAATTTTCAACGAACAGGACATGAAAGATCTTGGCCTCGCTTCAAATGCGCCTGCAACTGCTGAAAAGGATAATCTTTGGTCGCTTGCATCAAAAGGAGCAAGCCGTTTAAGTAAAAAGACAGGACAATCAATTTCAATTGGCAAGACCAATGATGTTGTGGACGATGCCACTACTTACGCTTTGGAAATCGGTAAATTTTCTATTTCCCATACTGAAATGAAGTAAGTGAAGAGTGAATAGTGAATGGTGAATAGTGAATGGTCCATTACTATTTCATTCCATACTTCCACATTTCCACACTCCCAAACTTCCACACTCCCACACTAAAACCCGGAACCCGGAACCCGGAACATTGAAACTAAATCTTTTCCCATCCCCCCTGTAACTTTCCCTCCCCCTTACCCGTCCCATTTATACAAACAGCAAATCAAATATTTAAAATATATGTTACGTAAACTTCTCTTCGCAGGCATAATGCAACTTGGTTGCCTTTCTGCATTTTCACAATCTATGGAAACCCGCCAGGTAGAACCTTTTACGGGAATTAAAATTGAGTCGATGGCAAAAGTTCATCTACGTCAGGATGCAAATCAAAGCGTCCAGATCGTCAATAACGGAATCGCCGGTCAGGTTGAAACGCGTGTGAACAATGGTGTACTTAGAATTGATGGTGGTCCTGATGCTGAATTGTATATAGCGATACCAAAATTTGAACGTGCTAGTATTGAAGGTCGCGGTGAGATTATTGGCGAATCACCAATCAATGGTGACGACATGCAATTTGATATCGGTGGTGATGGAAAAATTAAACTGGAGGTTCATGCACGACAGGTGCGTGCGGATATTTCCGGTTTGGGTAAAATCACCCTCAAGGGTACAGCTGATCGTGCGGAGATGAATATTTCCGGCTCAGGGAAGGTTGATGCGATTGATCTTACCGTGAAAACATGCAAAGCATCTATTTCCGGATTGGGAAAATGTTTGATAGATGTCACGGACGATCTGGATGCACAAATCAGCGGCAGCGGGAATGTGACGTATAAAAACCCTCCAAAAAATATTCAACGAAATATTTCCGGTGTAGGTCATATTTCTGATGTGGGTTCAAGCAATGCGAAAGCAGATACTACTCATCTAACATTGGGTTCAACAGAAGTATTGATCATAGGAAGAAAGGATTCTCTTAAAACCTATAAGAAACATGAGTCGAAGCCGATCTGGGGAGGATTTGAAATGGGATTCAATTCATGGGTAAACGCCGATGGAAAATTTGAAGTGCCACAGGGGTATAGCGCTCTGGATCTCCGTGAAGAAAAATCGGTTTCAGTAGGATTGAACCTGGTGCAAAAGAACATTCAATTTGGAAAAAGCAATGTTTGGTTCATGACAGGTTTAGGTATAACCTGGAATAATTATCGTTTCAAAAATAATGTATCATTGAATACAACTGAGCCTATCTCAGCGAATATTGATTCCGTTTCGAATATCAATTATGTAAAATCAAAACTCGTTGCAAGTTATTTAATGGCTCCTATAATGATCGAAGTGTTTACCAGTAAAAAAATGAAGGATGCTTTCCATCTTGGCGTTGGCGGAATGGTAGGATTACGCCTGGGCTCACACACAAAAATCAAATACGAAGAAGATGGAAATGT
>CAYMMN010000320.1:0-4199 GCA_964391495.1 uncultured Flavobacteriales bacterium
ATCATCACCGACAAGAATTTTTGCAGGCCCTTCCACACTATTCATCGCTTAATCAAATTTTATTCTATAAAATGCCGCATCAGGGTGCGAGCTTGTAAATTTTTTCTTTCAGTAAGGTAAAATCAACAGGTTTGGTCACAAAATCGTTGGCTCCGATAGCAACGGCATTGTCAAAATTGCTTTGGTCACCATACGCGGTAACCATCATCACCCGCAATGTCGGAAATTCTGTCCGGATTATACGCAACAACTCCAGGCCGGTCATTCCCGGCATATTGATATCACTCAAAACCAGCACCAGATCAAAAGGATCGAGTGTTCTGAGGTATTGCAAAGCGTCTTCTCCACTGAACGCGAAGTGAATCCTCACTTCACCGCTTTTTACTTCTTTGCGGAAACGTTGGGAGAACAACATCTCCACATCCTGTTCGTCATCGACGACTAACATTTTTATCATGGCGCTTTATTTTCAGGAATTAACAGGTAATAAAACGGTAAACTCAGAATATTCTCCGGGAACGGAATCGACTTTTATTTCCCCTCCGTGTCCCTTTACAACAATATCATAACTGATCGACAAACCCAAACCGGTTCCTTGTCCGGTTGGTTTGGTGGTAAAGAATGGATTGAAAATTTTATCACGAATTTCTTTTGCAATTCCTTTTCCATTATCCCGGATCGTAATAAAAATTTTATCTCCTTTCAATTCTGTTTTAATGGACACGGTCGGCTGATAATTCTTTTCTCCGGATTTCTTGCGCTCGTCAACAGCATAAAACGCGTTGTTGAAGATATTCAGAATAACACGACTGATGTCCTGCGGAATGATTTTAATCTGCGGAATCTTTGTGTCAAGATGTTTGTCCATTCCACAATTGAATCCCGGATCATTGGCACGCATTCCGTGATAAGCCAGTGAGAAGAACTCCTCAACGAGCTTGTTGATGTCGGTCGGTTGCTTTTCAACGGAAGAAGCCCGACTGTGTTGCAACATTCCTTTTACAATACTATCCGCCCTTTTACCGTGGAAAACAATTTTTTCCATGTTCTGTTTAAGGTCACCAACAATTTCCCTTTGCTCCGTTGCTGGCGCGGTTTCAAATTCATCCAGTAATTCTACCGAAAGTTCCGAGAAATTATTGACAAAATTAAGCGGATTCTGAATTTCATGAGCGATTCCGGCGGTAAGCTGTCCTAGAGAAGCCATTTTTTCCGACTGAATCAGTTGGGTCTGTGTCGACTTCAGGTGATCCATCGTTTTGGTAAGCTCGATATTCTTGTCCTGCAATTCGGAAGTTCGCTGGTTGACTTTGTCTTCCAGCAAAATATTTTGTTTCACCAGTGTGTTCGTACGAATCCGGATGTAAACAAAAATGATCAGGGTGATCAACAAAGCACTCAAACCGGTAAACCACCAGGTTCGGTAGAAAGGTGGTTTGATGGTGATTTCTATGGCAATTCCTTCATTGTTCCATACACCATCGTTGTTGCAGGCTTTCACACGGAATGTATAATGCCCCGGATCGATATTGGTGTATGTCGCATTGCGTTTGTTGTCGCGGTAGATCCAGTCTTTATCCAGACCTTCCATTTTAATATAATACCTGTTTTTATCCGGAAGGATGTAATTCAGCGCAGCGAATTCAAAAGAGAAGAAGTTCTGTTTGTAATTCAGCTCCAGCTTGTGTTCGCTCGAAATAAGAGTGTCCATCCTAGCCGGTTTTTCAAAAAGATAAAACCTTGTGATCACCACCGGTGGAATGGCTGTATTGTCATGGATACTGTCGGGATGAAAAGCATTTAAACCATTGCTTCCGCCAAAAAACATCCATCCTCCATTGCCTGTGCAACAGGCGTTTTCATTGAACTTGTTTTGAAGTCCGTCCTGCAGATTGTAGCTGCGCGATGATGTTACATTCGTTGATGATTCGTTTCCGGGAAGGATTTTACAGACTCCATTATTCGTGCTGATCCAGAGATTTCCCTGAGCGTCTGATAAAATGCCATTCACAACATTGTTCGGCAAGCCATTGTTTTCGGTATAATGTGAAAAGGATTCGGTAGCGGGATCAAACAAATTAATCCCTCCGCCATAAGTTCCGATCCACAATTTTCCGGATGCATCCTGAAAGATCGCGTGAATGAAATTACTGCTGATCGTCTTTGGATCATTCGGGTCATAATGGTAGGCTGAAAATTTTCCGCTGCTTTTGTCGAAACGATTCAAACCTCCGCCATAAGTACCAATCCACACCTGACCCTTATTGTCTTCGCAAATACTCAGCACAACATCCGCGCTGAGCGAAGCAGGATCTGCTGGAATATTCCGGTAAGTTTTGAATTTCTGCTGGGCGGGATTGAAAGTATTCAGGCCACCTCCGTGTGTGCCAATCCAGAGTGTGCCGGATTTGTCTTCTTTGATACAACGTATATAATTATTGCTCAGCGAAGATTTGTCCATCGGATTGTGTTTGTATTGCACAACCGCTCCGCTTTTTCTGTCGTATTTAATCAATCCGTCTGAAGTTCCGATCCACAACATTCCCGTGTGATCTTCATGGATCGCGAAAATGTTATTGAAACGCAAAACCGGATTGCTGAGAGAAGGGAAACGTTCATTCACAAATTTCTCTTCAGTCCGGCTGTAAACATTTAAGCCACCACCCAGAACTCCGACCCATATATTTCCGTCGTGATCTTCCGCGACTGCAAAAATGCTGTTGTTGTCCTCGCCGCCATTGCCATGACTTACCTGGTGTGTAACGAATTTACCGATGGTTCGGTTGAAGAAACAAATCCCATTAGAAGTAGTGAACCAGAGTGTGGAAGCATTGTCTTCAAAAATACTCCATACTTTATTGTTCGCGATGGATTCCAGATTGAGCGGATCGTATTTGTAATTGATGGTTTTTCCACTGGCACGATCAAGTGCATCTAATCCGCCGCCCAGAGTTCCAATCCAGAAAACACCTTCCTGATCTTCGTGAATACTGAATACACTATTGTTTGATAAACCGTTGTCGGTTGTATAATGTGCAAATTGTCCGCTTGCCGGATTGAAAACATTCACTCCGCCATTCACCGTTCCGATCCAGAGATTCCCGCTGCGATCGGATGCCAGTGTTGTGATTTCATTTTCACTCAATGAATTCTTGTCGGAAGGATTGTTTTGATAACGGGTACTCTTTTTTGTTTTTGTATCAAATGCATTCAATCCGTTCGAAGCTGTTCCAACCCATAAAGTTCCGGATTTGTCTACAAGCAGGGATGAGATAACGCTACTGCTTAATGTCGAGACATTCGCCTTATTGCTGAACAAAGCGGAGAAAGTCCAGTTCGCGGTGTTCAGTGCATTCAGACCATTATTTGTTCCTACCCATACAACACCGTCTTTGTCTTCGGCGATAGAAGAAATGATGTTGCTGCTGATAGAAGCCGGATCGTTGGGAATATTCTGAAAACGACGAAAAGAACCATTTTGTGGATTGTACAGATTCAACCCGTTATCTGTCCCGATGAAAAGATTTTTTTTGCTATCCTCAAAGATGACGTGCACACTGTTGTTCGAAAGTGTTTTGATGTCAGTGGGATCGAATTTGTAAATTTCAAATGTATAGCCATCATATTTGTTCAAGCCGTCATCTGTTCCAAACCATAAAAAGCCCTGACTGTCCTGATAACTGCAGAAAACTGTTGACTGAGAAAGTCCCTTATCTACAGAAATTCTTCCGAAACGAAGTGAAGGACTCAGATTTGCCCCTGATACTGCTCCCAGGAAAGCACAGAGGAGTACTAGAAATAAAAAAGTTCTTTTCATATATCAATTCCCCCAAAGGGATTTTGAATTATTCTTCATTCAATTTACCGGTACCACCACAACGTCCACAGGATATATTTCCTGCAGGTCGCACCACTTCGTTCACAGAGTAGGTCACGAAATTCCGCGGTCCTAATCCATTGCTGATATCCTTTGTAACCATTTTATTCTTTCGGATTTCGGCCTGCGCGATTTTACCTTTTCCATGACAGGCAGGGCAAATCGTTCCGCTGTTGTTCGTCACAGAAGAAGGTTTGCTGACCATGGCTACGGCATTGTTGTCTTTCGTTGCGCTGCCTGCTTTGGAGATATCTTTTGTTTCCGGTTGAGGCTGAACAGTTGGTTTCACATCAATGACCTTTTCGACAGGTGTCGGTTGAAC
>CAYMMN010000321.1:0-4190 GCA_964391495.1 uncultured Flavobacteriales bacterium
TGTCCGATGCTCAATGGAACAGCAATTGGAATAGGATCTGGAGACCCTGTAATGTGAAGCGTAGAGTTATTTGAAAAAATAGCGAAGAGAGAAGTGAGGTGTGCATCGATCGGCATACCATATGAATTGGTGATGATGAATTTCACACTCGGATCATCAAACACAATATTCCCGCTGATCTGATTTGTAAAAAGTTTGATCTTGGAGGAATCTACACTGATGGACAATGGACGACTTCCAAAATTCCCGAAAGCCTGTGCCACGTGCAGATTTGAAAAGTTACTGCGGATGTTGAAAGGCTTATTGATGCTCGGTTGTCCGTTTGTATTGTAGGTAAACTGTGCTGTATAAACGATCTGCAATTGATTTGGTGTTCCGGATGGTTTCAGATTTACATGATAACCGGCGATGTCAGAACTGTCAAGCGCGATCACCGGAATTCCGTTGTTTATTGAAAAAGGAATATCCTTGCTGAATGCAATTCCGTTTTTTAAAGCACCCGGGATGCTTACATTGAGAGAACCATTGTAAGGAATCTGTGAATTGATAGATACAATCAAAGTGCCCAGTCTTGTTACAATAGAATCCAGACTTTCTCCATTCGCGACAACAAATGGAATAGTCGAGGTAATACTTTTGGTGAATGTTCCGGCTGATTGCAATGAATTGCTGTCGTTTTGATTCAACAGGATAGTAGAGAAATCACTTTGATCAATCAATGGAAGAAACTCGTAGCCATACACTGAGTATATATTGCCTTTGTAAACAAGGCTGACTCGTTTCAATGAATCAATTGTGATCGTTCCTGAATCTGTATTGTCCACGATATCATAAACTGATAAATCGGAATTGATCAGTGGAACGGCTACATCGGGATCCCAGGTTGTAACGGCTATTTTGTCGTACTGAAAATCTTCGCTTTTCACACAGCCTTGCCAGAAACCTGTGCTGAGTAAAATAAGAAGCACTGCGCTCAATTTTTGATTGATAGTGATTCGTTTCATGAATAATAATGGTTAGAAAGGTTAATTGAGATTATAAACGTACAAGTTTCCATCCGTACTCGCAATCAGGAGTTTGTTTTTTCCATCACCTTTTGTCATCCTGACACAAAATCTGCTGTTTCCCTTCACCGGAAACCCGCCCGGAATGGAACAATCATCTGCCAATAGGAAAAATGTGTTTTCTTCAGGATAAATGAGTCCTGCCCAGGTTCTTGAAATGCCGTCAAAATCAGCTTCCAGATGGCAATCTTTCATTAAGGGCAAGGATTTCATGCACTCCTGTTTTCCCGGACTGGAGTACAACATCAGGGAGTCTTCTGTAAGTAAAAGATAGACCGATGAATTACTACCCGGCCATCCTTCGATACCACGGATCATTTTCAGCGATAGGATGTCACCGAATATTGTTCCGCGATTGCCTTCCAGAGTATACAACGAAACACCACTGCTGTCATAAACCATGAATTGAGCATTTGTTCCTGAATCTGCAGGCAATATTTCAAGGCTCCTGATTTGTTCAGGACTCAGATCCGAGGCAATTTCTCTTGTTCTTCCTCTTGCATCCGCAAGAATGATTTTTCCTTCTGTACTTGTGACCAGGTAGAAAATCTGGTTACGCATAACTACGGGTTTGATAACATCCACAATTCCATTCAGGAATGGTTCAAAGAGCCAGCTCGAAACAGGTTTTCCACTAAGATCATAAGCATACACCTGGCCATTTGTGCAGGCAATCAGGATCTGTTGTGTTTTCAGATTCCCATTCTGCACGACATTGCAGCCGTTGCTTGCTTCCGCAGGTAATTTGATCGGAAATTTCGGAACATTATTTCCTTCCTGATCAATAAGGAAAAGACGACTGGCTGTATTAAAAAGTAATTGCTTACTTCCATTCTTGTAATAATCCACCGGATGAATATCACTCATGATTTTTTCTTCCAAAGGTTTTTTCCAGAGAATATTTCCTTTTTCATCAATGAGATATAATGTGTTCGCGTCATCCTGAATCGCTACCGAAAAAGTTTCGTCGTCCGTTTCAATGAAGGATGGCCTTTGCGTAGCAGATGTGTCAAGCTGTGTAGCAAAAAGCAGGTTCACCTCCCGCTTAGGATTTTTGAGGAATGAAAGGTTTGCCTGACATTGATAACCATCTTTTGCTTTACCGATTTTCAGTATGAATGAGGATAAATTATTCAGTGTTTCGCGATGTTCCGGCAATTGCTTTAATACATCTGTATTCAATCCGGCTTTGATAAGATTTAGTCCTGCACCTGAATTCAGGTAAAGATCAAGAAAGGAAGCTTGATTGTTCAGCGAAGCGCTTTGTCTGAAAGCTGCGGCATTCGAAAGTGTTTTCCCTGCTTCGATTTCATCAATCAGACTTTTCAACGCACTAGTTTGATTTGCGAAAATGACATAGCCGTTCACAATAGTGAAGGATGGATTTTGAAGACGATGAAAAGAAATTCCATAAAACAGAGAAAGGAAATCTCCTCCTTGTAAAATGCCTATCGGATGGTTTCTGTATTTCGCGGGAACTTTTGATGTTCCCAATTTTCCCTGCAAACTATTCAGAGAAAGCAAGGCAAGGTCAGCGCGCTTTGCTTTGATCACAGCAAAAACACTGTTTTCAAATTCCGTTGTTCCCGGTTCAGTAATCGCGAAGGCAAATTCATTACCGATCCAGGATGTAAGATCTTCTTCGATATTTGTTTTAAATTTTTTGTTGAATGCTGCAATAGCATTCATGCACTCTTTTACAGGGTCAAAATAATTTTCATTCAAACGCAAATGGCTCATGCATTCAGCAAGATTTGACGATCCCCAGCGAAGATAAAAGGCTGTTCTCCCGGGAAGAACTTCCCCCATTTTGCTGAGTACCGGTTCCTGCTTCCTGAAAATCTGCAAGCCATCGCTCGTGTCGAGAGTAGAAACAGATCCTGCGAGAGAAATGAAATCATTGTTTAAACCAACAGATAACGCTTCCCAACGCGCAAGGTTAGAAACCGATTTTTGAAAACCGGTAAATGTGTTGCTAAGAAATCCGGAAAACAAATCTCCGCTCCCTACGTGGTTGAAATAGCAAATAGTACCGGATTTATTTGCCAGAGTTTTACGTGCCTGAGTAAAGCCTTTCGATTTCCGTACTGAACTTCCTCCGTTCAGCTGACGAATCGCATCTTCTACAAGAAAAGATGTTTTACTCGCGAGAATCAATCCCTTTGAAACAGCAAACGCGAATGCAATACTCTCGCCGGAACGGAATTCGAAAATGCTGACGTCTTCATATTCGCGTTCATCCAACGTGTATTTCGATCCGGGAATTTCTTCCAGTAAACTGATCGCCCTTCCTTTCCTGATTTCATCCGGAAGTTTGAGTACAAAGAGATAATCAAAAGCATTCGCCTTTACCTGATGAAAGGAAAGGAATAATTTCTCCTTCGTCCACAATATTCCCAGCTCAGGTTGGATCTTAGCGATGGAATCAATTTGTCGCATTTGCGTTTCAATCCTCGCGAATGAGCTGTCCTTCTGAAGAATCTTCCAAAAAGCGGTTTGACGAAGCTCTGTTGATGCTGCCGTACCTGATGGACATTCAAAGATCAATGCCGCATCCGATGGAATGGCATCCAAAGGATCGACAGATAATACCGGACTGCTACGGAAGAAGTAATATGCGATTGCGGCGAGCAGTAAAACCACTGCCGCACCTATAAGGATCAGACGCTTCATTCGTGTGAAAAAAAGTATTGCGCAAGGTAACATCTAAGCCTTCAGGAATGCGGCTTTGAAGAGGGAATTATTTACAAACTACTGTTAAAAGGTAATTCCGGTTCCGGCTTGTGCAAACGGAAACTGAGACGGTGAAAAGGGGACGGGCCATGTTCCAGCAAGGCTTTCCGGTGTTTTATAGTTCCATAGCCTTTATTCTGATCCCAGCCATAAACAGGGAATTCAGCATGCAACTGCTCCATGTATTCATCCCGATAGGTTTTGGCAAGCACGGAAGCTGCGGCAATGGAAGCATACAAACCATCACCGCCAATAATACACTTGTGTGGAATTCTCTTGTATTTGTGAAAACGGTTCCCGTCAATCAGCAATAAGCCCGGTTTTTTCTTCAGTCCATCAAATGCTTTGTGCATCGCCAGAATCGAGGCGTTCAGGATATTGATCGTATCAATT
>CAYMMN010000322.1:0-4174 GCA_964391495.1 uncultured Flavobacteriales bacterium
GGAAAAATCAGGGCTGAATTTCGTCTCGGCGCCGGTGGTGGAACAGAAATTCATCCGGTATTCGAAACTACAAATGGAACCACAGTCAATATCAGCGCAGGAGGTGGATTAGCAGTAGGATTGAATTTAGGTTACAGGCTTTACGATCCTTTTGAACTGAGTTCTGAATTTTTGTATCAAATCAGCGTTTTGGATCAACCTGTGTCAAATGCGAGCGGAAAATTTCATCGTTTCGTTGTTGCACCTACAGCAAAATACCTGATCTTTTTAAAGAAAAGTGTCAGAAGGATAAGTATTAATGTTGGTGCCGGATATGGATTCTACTCTGCAGCAACAATGGATATTGATGGAAGCAGAATCTCCGGAAGTGCACACAATATTTATGATTATAAAAATTCTTCAGGACCGCACGGTTGCGTAGAGTTCGAATTGTGTAATCGAAAAAAGATGTCTTTTATCGGAGGAATAAAATATTACAGTGTTAAATATTCCATCCAAAAAGTACAAAGTGACGGATACAATATTCCACTTTCTATTATTCCTGCTGATATAATGGATGAGATCGCTAATATAAATGGATCAGGTTTGGATTTATATGCCGGAATATCCTACCTGTTTTAAAAGAAAAGGAGGTCCGGATTTCTCCGAACCTCCGTTCAGCATTAAAAGCTTACATCACAGCAATTTCTTTTGCTTTCGAAACGTGAACCGCCTTTTTCGTAAGATTCAGGCGAAGCACTCCATCAACATATTGCGCCTTGATGTCGCTTTCGATGACATTTTCAGGAAGTGTAAAAGAACGCAGGAAAGAAGAGTAATTGAATTCCTTTCGTGTGAAATTCTTTTCCTTTTCTTCTTTTTCTAATTTAGTTTCAGCTGAAATTGTTAATATCCCATCTTCAATTTTAATTTTAAAATCTTCCTTTTTAAGTCCGGGTGCAGCAACTTCAATTTGATAAAACTTTTCATTATCGAGAACATTTACAGGAGGTAACCATTCTTTACGAAGAAGGGTGTTAAAATTCAAGTTCTCTGTATCAAAGAAATCGGAAAGAAGAGAACGATAAGCAGGCATGTCAACGAGACTTTTTTTAATGAGTGTCATGGCCTTTGGTTTTTGTACTGTTAATGTTAATTAAAACTACACTGTAAATTTACAATTCCTTAGAGTCGCTCACCAATGACAGCGCTCACTTTGAATCCTGTTATAAAACAAAAATTGAAAAAGACAATGACATTTATCTTCCGATGCAAAAATTCCGGTGTCGCCAGTATTAAAACTTCTCCCCTGCTTTCCGGTAGGATTCAACACTAATCAATATTATGTTAAACCCTAAAACATCAATACTGATAATTCATCAGGAAATAAAGCTGAGAGTTTTCCAGCTGATGAAAATACAATATCTGCTTCGTTTCGAATTAAAGAGCTTCCATGATTGGCCGATCTTCATGCTTTAATGCAAGCAAAGGAATTTTAGTTTGATGGGACATCAGATTTGTCATGCTGCTGTGAAACATTGTAAATGGAAAATGAACCGGATGTGTAAACATGACAAGAAGATCTGCCGGCTTTTTTGAAAGAAAATACTCGATTCCCCTGGATATCTTTGTATTCTTGGAAATATAACCTGACAGGGAAGGGTACTTGACCATCTTCCGGATTTTTGACGTCATTTTCTCAACCGCTTCTTCCGCATGAAGAATGTGTTTATCATCTACGAAAAGGAAAATTATTTCCGCCTTGAATTTTGATGCAAACGGTGTAATCATCATTGCAGCTTTGATGTTATCTTCATGAAGGTCGGTAGAAAAAACAATTTTCTTTATCGAAGAATATTCTGTGTTTCTCGGAATACAAAGTACGGGACAATGCGCATCGCGGATCACGCGAGCGGTGGTGCTTCCAATCAACAATCTTTCCAGTTTGGAAGATCCGGTAGTTCCGAGAATGATCATATCTGCACTCAGCTCATGAGCGAGACCAACAATTTTCTCATGAGACAAACCCTGCAATACTCTGATTTCAAAGCTTACCTTTTTAAATTCCTTTGATAACTTTTTCATCAAAGCATTTAATTTCTTTTCAGCAGATGATCTCAACTGATCATCGGCATATTGAATGGCAGTCATCACAGTTTCCGAATACATCACTGTAGAGTCGAACGTGTGAACGAGAATAATCCGGGAATTGAATTCACCGGCTAAGCCACATGCATAACGGATCGCATTCGTGGCGGTTAATGAAAAATCAGTGGGGCAAATGATTAGTTTCATGATCTAAAAATTAACACCTAAAATTAACCATGATAATCGGGAAAAACAATGACAAAGGTCCACATTTATCTAACGAATATCATCTAAGGTAATTTTAACTATATTAACAACTCCGGAAATTCCTTTAGCTCAGTATTGAAATCACTTGCTCAAACTTTACAGTTTGAAGCCAAGTGACGCTCGTCATTCAATACCAACTATAGTTGCAGTATCTTTCAGTTACTTATTTGAAAGATATGAAAACAGTTTTGGTACCGCTTGATTTTTCAGAAAGTTCATTCAATGCTGCCTTGTATGCAGTGGATTTAGCCAAAGCAGGAAACGCGATTGTTCATTTATTGAATGTATACCACATTCCAAATCCATTGAAATCACTTCCTCTTGAAATAATCATTACACCGGATGAATTGAAAGAGAATTCCGACTCTATGCTCCGGCAGGTTGCAAGCAGGCTGAGAGAACTCAGGCCGGAGTGCGGGCCAATCACATTTGTTTCCCAGAATGGTTTTACCATACAGGAAATTAACCATTACGCAAATTTCATTCATGCAGATTTAATTGTAATGGGAATGCGTGGAGTTGGTAAAATCAGGGAGAAAATTCTCGGTAGCATCACAACAGGAATGATCAATCAATCAGCCATTCCATTGCTTGTTATTCCGGAAAACGCTCCCTTCCGCATTCCTAAAAAAATCCTGCTGGCAAGTGATGGGTCAGCAGTTCACTCACAGTCACATCTGAAGGTACTTTTCCAGATGGCCAGTCAATTTAACAGTTGCATTGATATTCTCACAGTTTTAACAAAAGAAAACATACACAAAAGGGAATCAATTATTGATCAGCTTGAAAGAAGTTTTATCAATACGAACCACCAGTATCATTTCAAAGAAATGACCAATGTTGGTGATGCCATTAATGATTTTATTGCAAAGACTGAAAGTGATATGCTTGTAATGCTTCCCCGGAAGCATAATTTTCTGGAGCATCTTTTTGAAAGAAGCCATACCCGATCTCTTGCATTTCATACACATATTCCACTACTGACTTTACCGGATTGATGAATCGAATTTGTCGGGTTTTAGCATTGTAAAAGATTTTGAAATCTGAACTATTGCCTTTAAGATTGACCACATTTTCCTTCATCTCAGATTGAATGCAAATTGTCATATTGTTAAATGATAGGAATCATGACTTTAATTCATGAAAATGAAGTATTTTTGCATAAGAAACTTAAAATTCATTGTCATGAAAAACACTTCAAAAATATTGTTAGCACTGGTAGGCGGTGTTGCATTGGGAGCAGCTATTGGCGTATTGCTGGCGCCAGATAAAGGAAGTGAAACAAGAAAAAAAATCAAAGACACAGCGCGGGATTTGAGTGACAAGGCAAAAGACAAATTTCGTCAAACGATGAAAACAGCTTCTGATTTTAAATCAAGAGTTGAAGAGGAAGCTGAAGAATTAATTTGAATTTGTAATTTATGTTAAACGAAGAAAAGCAGGAAATTGAGGAGCTGGTTGATAGCGCGAAGGAATATATTGAAACGCGCAGTGAAATCAGCAAACTAAAAGCGATCGACAAAGGAAGTAAGATGGCCGGAAGCATGGCTTCGGGAATTATACTCCTGGTTTTGTTTTTCGCCATTCTTGCCTTTATAAGTATTGCTGTGGCATTTGCCCTTTCTGAATGGATCGGAAGAGCATTTTCAGGATTCCTGATTGTAGCGGGATTTTACCTACTTGTTTTCATTTTACTTGCATTGAATAAAGAACGTTGGATTGAAAATCCAGTAACGAATTCTATCATCCGGAATTTTTTCAAGGACCATGAAAAAGATTGAAACACGAGAACAACTACAGGCAGAGATTCTTGAAATCCTATATCAGAAGTGCCTCCAGA
>CAYMMN010000323.1:0-4150 GCA_964391495.1 uncultured Flavobacteriales bacterium
AAAAAGGGACATCGAATTTGAAGACCCCAAGGGTAACAGACAAGATATTCTTGCTGACTGGAATAATGGCTGGGAAACATTATTCTCGACATTGAACAACCTGAAAGATGAGGATTTACTTGCAACCATAACTATCCGAAATGAACCTCACATTGTGTTGCGTGCAATTCAAAGGCAACTGGTTCATTACGCATATCATTGCGGACAAATCGTCTTCCTCTGTAAAATGATTCGCAAATCTGATTTTCAATCCTTGTCGATTCCCAGGGGGAAATCAGAAGAATTTAATAAAGGAATGTCAGCATCATCACGTTAAACGTTCAAATAGAACTCAGCGCTTTTATTAAATTCGCCCTATGAAGAAATTTGTTTTCGGCATTCTCTTTTCTTTTATCATTCTGTCTTCAAATGCCCAAATTAGTATTCGTGACTCATCTGTAAATTTCGCGATGATTGGTGCTACTTTTGCATACCAGATTCCAGGTGGCGATATGGCAAAAAGATTTCGCGACAACTACAATGTTGGTGGTGTTTTTCAATACAAATTCAAGAATAATATTGTACTGGGATTTGATGGTAATTTTCTCTTTAGTGAACAGGTAAAAGAAAATGGAATTCTCGACAGTCTGCGCGACGAAAGCGGAAATTTCATCAATGCTGAAGGACAATTCGCGACCATCGCTCTTGTTGAACGGGGCTTAAAATTTGAAATCAAAGGAGGCAAAATTTTTCCCTGGATCGGCCCGAATAAAAACTCAGGAATCATGGCTACTGTTGGTGCCGGAATTCTACAACACAAAATTCGATTTGAAACCAAGGGCGGAAGTTATCCGTCGATTGAAGGTGATTATGCCAAAGGTTATGATCGCCTGACAAATGGACTTTCCATCACAGAGTTTATTGGCTATGTTAATTTTGGCAATAAACGCCTTGTAAATTTCTATGGTGGATTTGAATTTACCCAGGCGTTTACACAAAACAGGAGAAGTTATAATTTTGATACTCGAGAAAGAGATACCCGCAAGCGAACCGATTTGTTAATAGGATTTCGGGTGGCATGGATTATACCCATTTACAAACGCGCTCCAAAACAATTTTATTTCGACTAATTACAGGGGATGAAATTCATCTATTCACTTGCTCTTCTTTTATACCAATCAGGTGTCAGGCTGGCTGCCATCTCAGGTAATAAAAAAGCAAAATTATGGATTGATGGCCGAAAAAATCTGTTCAGCATTTTGGATAACCTTCAACCTAAAAAACATCCTCGTTACTGGGTGCATTGTTCTTCTCTCGGAGAATTTGAACAGGGTCGGCCAGTCATCGAAGAAATGAAAAAGAGAAACCCTGATATCGAGATCATTCTTACATTTTTTTCGCCTTCAGGATTTGAAATCAGGAAAAATTATCCGCTTGCGAAACAGGTTCTCTATCTTCCTTTAGACAGCCCCCGAAATTCCTCTCGTTTTATCGAAGCGATTCAACCTGATCTGGTCATTTTCATAAAATACGAATACTGGTTCCATTATCTTTCACTACTTAATAAGAAGCGGATCCCTGTCTATTTTGTTTCTTCCATTTTTCGTCCTTCACAAATATTCTTTAAATGGTATGGCAGTTTTTTCAGGAACATGCTGAAACTGGTTTCACATTTTTTTGTTCAGGACAAAGCATCCATCGAATTACTGAAACAAGCGGGAATTACCGAATGTACATTATCCGGCGACACAAGATTTGATCGTGTGGCGGGTTTTAAATCAAATGCAAAACAGATTCCTCAACTTGAATCATTTTCAAAAGACCATCTGATTTTTCTGGCCGGAAGTACCTGGCCGGAAGATGAAGCATTGATCATCCCGGAACTTCATAATCTTGTCGCAAAAGGTGTTCGGGTAATCTTCTTTCCCCATGAAGTAAACCCGGATTCGATCCATAGACTTGAAAACAATATCAGGAAAGCACAACCCGAACTGAAAACACTGGTGTATTCCAGGGCTTCTGAAAATGAACTGAAAGTAGCGGATCTCCTGATAGTGGATACCATTGGATTGCTCTCTTCTGCCTATGCATATGCGAGGGTGGCATACATTGGAGGTGGTTTTGGCAAAGGCATCCACAACATCCTTGAAGCGGCCACCTATGGCATTCCGGTAATCTTCGGACCCCGCTTTGAAAAATTCAGGGAAGCAAAAGATCTCGTGAAGCTGCAGGGAGCATTTCCGGTTCAGAATTCCAGTGAATTTTCATATGTGATTTCCACCCTCATCTTTAACACCTCAAAATCTGAAACTGCCGGAAAAATCGCGAAGGAGTATGTACAAACTCAAACCGGTGCTACCATAAAAATTCTGGACTATATCGAAAGAAGGAATAAATGACATTTGAATGATGAAGCATCCCTAAATGACAAATCTATTTTGTATTTTCACTTCAGAATTCCAACAAACACATGAATCCCAAAAACCGAAATCGCATTTTATTAATTCTCATGGTTGCGATTTCATTTTTATCGGCCACACCTCCCGGCTCAAATTTGTATTCAACAAATAACGGCTATGTTTCATTCCGTTCAGATGCTCCACAGGAAATTATCAGCGCGAAATCAAATCAGCTAAGAGGAATTCTTGATATTTCAAAAAAAGTTTTCGTTTTTAAAGTTACACTGAATACGTTCGAAGGTTTTAACAGTGGATTACAAAGAGAACATTTCAATGATAAATTTCTGGAAACAGAAGTTTATCCGGAAGTAATTTTCTCCGGTAAAATTATTGAAGATGTCAATTTTGAAAATGAAGGTTCTTTCACTTTAAGAGCAAAAGGGAAATTATCTATACACGGGATCGAACAGGAAAGAATTGTCAAAGTAAGTGTTACAATAAAAAACAACATCATCTACATTGAATCTAAATTCAACATTTTGCTGGCCGACCATAGCATCAAGGTTCCAAAAGTTGTGCATGAAAAAATCGCTTCAGAAATAGGAATTGATGTAAAAGCCGAATTAAAGCCCAAATCCTGATTTTATGAAGCCAGCACACTTCCGCTTCATCGTTCTTTTAATTTATATCCTGCTGTTTTCTCAGTCTGCGAATGCAATTGTTCCGGTTTCTAAAATTTATGAACTAAAGACTGAACTATTCAAGCCAAGAATTCAGAAACTAATGCTGGACCATTGGGGAATGCTTTGGGTAGGAACAGATCGTGGCGTTTATCGATTTGATGGATTTGGTTTCTCTCCTGTTACGGGTACTGACACAATTGATTCTCCGGTTTCAGCTATGTTTGAAGACAAGCAAAAGAGAATTTGGATTGGATTTGAAAACGGAAAAATTGAAACCTTCGAAAGAAATCTGCTAACTCTTTTAAATGTTTCTAACGATACGGTCTCCTCACCTATCAGCTCTTTCGTCCAGGATACAGAAGGAAAAATATTTTTTACAACAAAAGGAGAAGGAATTTTTTATTTGAAAAACGATTCCATTGTCAATATCAATATTGCTGATGGAATGAGCGACAATTACTGCTATGCAGCGCTTTTATTGCCCGATGGAAGATTGTGCGTCGGTACCGACAAAGGATTGAATTTTCTTCGCGTCAGTCAAGATAAAAAGGAGATCACTTCTCTTACATCGCAACAAGGATTACCTGACAACATTGTAAGAACCCTTTCTCTCGACCATCAAAATCAATTGTGGATCGGTATGCAGGATGAGGGAATTTGCAGGGTATTTCTCAATTCGAACAAACCTGAATTCACTTCAAATATTCGCAACTGGCACGCCGGTCAACTCAATGGTCTCGTAAAACTGGAACATGAAGTGTGGCTTGCAACCGAAGAAAACGGAGTTCAGATTGTGGACAGTTCGGGCTCTTTATTACCCTTGGTTTTTCCGGATCCCAAAATCAAGCTTTCGAAAGCGAGCGATATTCTCTCTGATCTTGAACAAAATGTCTGGATAGCATCTGGAAACCTCCTGATTCGTTCAAGTGGAGAAAAACTCAGATTTCTATACGGAACGAATACAATGCCATTTCATTTAAATCATTGCATCCTTGCAGATCGAAAAGGCAATATATGGTTCAGTCCTGACCAACAATTAGTCAAAGCAACCCCTTCAAAAACCGGAGGATTTAATTTTAAGACATACAT
>CAYMMN010000324.1:0-4150 GCA_964391495.1 uncultured Flavobacteriales bacterium
GGTACTTTTTGCAGCAGCATTGTTGCTTTTGTTCGACCGAAGTTTCGGAACCAGTTTCTATCTGAGCGATATATTCATCAACGGAGCTCCGTTAGCACATTCAGGTGGTAGCCCTATCCTCTTCCAGCACTTGTTCTGGTTCCTTGGTCACCCTGAAGTATACATCGTACTTCTTCCAGCACTTGGTTTGGCTTCAGAAGTAATCTCAACACAAAGTCGTAAACCTATCTTCGGTTACAAAGCGATGATCGGTTCTATGCTCGTGATCGCTTTCCTGTCCTTCATCGTTTGGGGTCACCACATGTTTGTAACCGGAATGAATCCATTCCTTGGTTCGGTATTCGTTTTTACAACACTGTTGGTCGCGATTCCTTCAGCAGTAAAGGTATTTAACTACCTGGCTACACTCTGGCGCGCGAATATTGTACTGTCTCCTGCCATGATGTTTGCAATTGGTCTGGTTTCCTTCTTTATCTCCGGTGGATTGACTGGAATCATCCTTGGTGATTCTGCTTTGGATATTAATATACATGATACCTATTTCGTTGTAGCTCACTTCCACATTGTAATGGGAAGTTCGGCGATCTTCGGAATGTTTGCCGGGGTTTACCATTGGTTTCCGAGAATGTTCGGTAGAATGATGAACAAAAGAGCAGGTTACATTCACTTCTGGCTCACGATTGTAAGTGTGTATGGAACATTCTTCCCGATGCACTTCATTGGTTTGTCAGGTGCTCCACGACGTTATTATGCTTACACAGCTTATGAAGGATTCAATGCTGCACTTGACATCAATGCCCTTGTAAGTATTTTCGCGATCCTCGGTGGATTAGCGCAGCTGATATTTGTTGTGAACTTCTTTTACAGCATGAGCAGAGGTAAGAAATCTGTTCAGAATCCTTGGGGTTCAAACACTCTTGAATGGACTGCACCTGTTGAACACCTTCACGGTAACTGGCCGGGTGAAATTCCTACAGTTTACCGCTGGCCTTATGATTACGGCAAGCCGGGAGCGGATGATGATTTCATTCCACAGACGGTTCCTTATTCAGCGACTCCAAAATCTAATTTACCGGGAGAAGCATAAACAAAAAGATCTATAAAAATGAAATGGGGCTCGTTTTACGGGCCCCATTTCTTTTTGTGGGAGTATGCTTAGAACTCCGGCTGAATAGGTTTATTGCCCAATATGTCGTCTACAGACTGCATCACGTTGGCGTCCAGTTGAGGAAGAATTTCAATTGCTCCAAGATTCTCTTGTAGTTGATGTACTTTCGATGCCCCGAGAATTACGGTACTTACATTCGGATTTTTCAGACACCAGGCGAGGGATAATTTCGGGAGTGTTGTTTTCAGGTTGTCAGCAATTACTTTTATCTTTTTTGTTTTGGATAACAAATCCTCGCGTACCCAACGGTCCTTCAGCCATTCCAGTCCTTCAGCCCCTAATCTTGTACCATCCGGAAATCCATCAAGATATTTTCCTGACAGTATTCCTGAGGCAAGGGGAGACCAGATTGTGGTGCCAAGTCCATGGTGTTTGAACAAATGGAGATATTCTTTTTCCATTTTCTCTCGGGTGAACATGTTGTATTGCGGTTGTTCCATGAGTGGAGCAATCAGGTGATTTTGTCTGGCAACAAGATGAGCTTCCATAATTTCAGAGGCGTTCCATTCCGATGTTCCCCAATAGAGAATTTTTCCCTGAAGAATTAAATTGTGCATGGCCCACACCGTTTCTTCGATGGGTGTATTTTTGTCCGGTCGGTGACAAAAAAACAAATCGAGGTAATCCATCTGAAGGCGTTTTAATGCACCGTGACAGCCTTCCATAATGTGTTTCCGGGACAATCCACGCTGGTTTGGTTTGGCATCACCCAGGCCAAAAAAGACTTTGCTGGATACCAGGTAAGAACTGCGATCCCAATTCTGTTTTTTGAGGATTTTACCCATGACAATTTCTGATTTGCCGCGGGCGTATATTTCTGCATTGTCAAAGAAGTTGATCCCGGCATCATAAGCAGTGATCATGAGTTCTTCCGCGATTTCGTCTGAAATTAATTTTCCAAAGGTCAGCCAGCTTCCGAGTGATAATGCGCTGATCTGTAATCCTGAATTTCCAAGTTTTCTGTATTCCATTTCATGTATTATAAATAGTGTTAATGTCCGGGTACATTCTTGTATGATTGTTTCGCAGAATAGATGTGAACCCTGATATGAGGGAATAAAGGTATTCAGGAATGATGTAGTATTTTCAAAAAAATCAGAATGAAGGCAATTCACCTTACATTCAGACTATTGTCGGGTCTTAACATGTGAGTTTGAGTTTACAATTCCTAAAACGGGGCAGGATTTTCGGTAATCAATTTGCTTACCTTTATAATTCCATGTTTTGAAAGATTTCAAATTTCACCCAAAAGCTGAAACAATGATAACAGGTATTATTATTTATATTAGTGTGATTCTTATTGTGAGTTATTTTAGATCCAGAGCCCGAAGAAAAAAGGAAAAGCAATTGACAGAGAAGGCTGTTTTGAAGGCCACAGAAAAGCTTTCTCAAACTAATTGGGTGGCAGATTGGCTGACAGAACGCGAGTGTTCTTTTTTCGTTCAGGATTTCGAGGATCGTAAAATATATTTCGCGGATATTGATTTGCAGAAATGCAGAGCGGAAGTTCAGTTTTCACTGCATCATCCTTATGGCAACTTTATTGCTAGCATTCAGCTTCCTTTCATTATTTCAAAACAAAAGTTCAGACTCATTCGTGAATTTACCGATCAGCATGCAATTTACCAGAGTGAATTCAGATTGTTGCTCCTTGAGCAAACAGGCAAACTGATTATCTCTTTTGGAGTAGACGGAAGTTATGTCATGAACCTGAGTAAAACTGAACGAAATGAGGAGTTGGAGAAACTTTTTTCTTTTACAGATGATTGTTTTGAAGAAGTGGGAAAAATCCTTTTTGCACAACGGTCTCCTGAGTTGGCTTGTTTGAAGGTGATGGGGTTTTCGAAAAGCGCGTTGAATTAGTTGTTAGTTGTTAGGTGTTAGTTGTTAGTTGTTAGGTGTTAGTTGTTAGTGCTTAGTTGTTGGTGGTGTTTGAAAACTAATTTATATGACAAAAAATAAAAATTGGCATCAGGAGCATGTGGAGACTTTGGGGTTTGGACAAAGGCTTGCGGATAAGGTGGCGAATGGGATGGGGTCATGGAAGTTTATTATTATTCAAACCATTCTGGTAATTCTCTGGATGTCCTTAAACATGGTCGGTTTTGTGTATCACTGGGATGTATATCCTTTCATTCTTCTGAACTTACTTTTTTCAACGCAGGCCGCGTATGCAGCACCCATCATCATGATGTCTCAGAACCGGCAGAATGAAAGAGACCGGGTACAAGCTCAGGCAGATTACCAGACGAATCTGGATGCAAAACTGGAAATTGAAGCTTTGCAAAAGCAACTAAATACCATTGAACTTGAAAAGCTTGATAAGATTATTGTCATGCTTAAGGAGTTAAGGCAAAGTCAGGGAGGAAACAATTCTTAGTTTTTTAATTTTTGATGTTCTCACTTTTCATTGATTACGTTCAGAGAAGGTTTTGTCTTTCATCCCGTTCCGATTTGCCTTTTGATTAGGTGCAAAAAAAACCTCCCGGTTTTTTATGCCGGGAGGACCTCGAATCAATCAACAATAAACTATCTCGTGATATTCAGAATTTTCTGATGATGTCCTGAGTTGTTTTCTGTGCGGAGAATGTAACAACCCTGAGGTAAAGAGCTTACATCAATTGAAGTACCGGAAGTATAATTTCTGATCTTCATAACTTCTTTGCCTGTCAAATCCAGAATAGAAACAGCATTTATTTCAGCTTTAGAATACAGTGTAACAATGTCACGCGCAGGATTCGGGAAAGCATAGAAGTTGGAAGCAGCGTCAACTCCCGCGATTCCTGTTGTGCTGCTTGCGATATTTACGGAGTCATCAATTGGCACAAAATTCTGGATAGTACCGTCATTCATGATACCACGCACTTTACTCAATCGGAAATTGCAGGTCATTCGTGCGGATACATTATCGATGATCACCACGTCAAACAAAGAAATCGTGGAATCTGACGAGACATTAGAGTGGTCGGTACGAACCGCTAC
>CAYMMN010000325.1:0-4125 GCA_964391495.1 uncultured Flavobacteriales bacterium
CACCATCACGAATCACAGCAGGATTAAGAACACCCTCATTTTCAAAGCCAAATTTTGTCTTCTTAAGCAGAACACCTTCCTTCTTAACTTCTATCATGATTTTCCCGAATTCAATTCCAAAAATGTGCTGCTGAAATATTTCAGCCATATTCTCCCGGATCATAATTCCGGAAATGTAAAATCAGCTAAAGGTCATGATACTTTGGATATAAAATCTTACACTTACAGGAGTAAAATTTATATGATTCACACATTTTGCATTTAATTCTCTCAAACATTCATGCAGAGAATTGAAGGATTACAAGCATTGGATTCTGATTTTCCAACAAAGATCCCTTAGTGCTTGTATTTCGAGCAATCTACAATTTTAAATAGCTTACAGTTTTACTGAGCCAGATAACCTCCGTCGATTTCAAGTGCTGATCCAGTCATGAATGAACTGTCATCACTCGCAAGAAACAAAAATCCATTCGCGATCTCTTCCGATTTACCAAAGCGCTTCATTGGATGGAGGTCAATAATCATCTGTTTCACCTCCGCATGATCGCTAATTCCTCCTTTGACCAGAAGAGGTGTATCGATAAAACCCGGACAGATCGCGTTAATCCTCACACCTGATTGCCCGTACTCAAGTGCAGCTGTTTGGGTCAAGCCTATGACTCCATGTTTCTCGGCCACATAGTGAGCGGAAGTCGCAAAGCCTACCTGACCAAGAATCGAAGACATATTGATAATTGACCCTGACTTTTGCTTTGCCATTTGTGCCAGCTCATGTCGCATGGAATTGAATACACCATTGAGATTAACACCAATGACCTTCAACCAGGATTCTTCACTCATCTCACCGATTTTATTCGGCTCGCCGCCAATACCTGCATTATTGAGCGCGACATCCAGACTTCCAAATGTGCTTACAGTTTTTTCTATGGCCTTTTCTACTTGTGCGAATACAGAGACATCGCATTCGATAAAAATTGCTTTCGGATTAACCTTACGAATTTCCTCCATTGACACATCGCCGCCTGATGATTTCATATCAGCAATTGCAAGATTCGCGCCTTCATTTGCAGCAAGAATTGCGCATGCTTTCCCTATACCGGACAAACCTCCTGTAATAAATACAGTTTTATTCTCAAGCTTTTTCATATTCACCGGTTTTTTCCTAATCTGTTCTTTTATAAAAATGAAACCTCCAATCCAGTTTCTTAAATTCCAAATACAATCATCTGAATTTTAAAACTGACGCGTTTCACCTGATGATTCCAAAAAATCAACCTAGATTATTTTTCACTTCTTTTTTAATCGTGTCCCTGACATCCTCGTACTTCCCATTTGCTTTTGCAACGATATGATCTGTTGTTCGAAGAGTCTGATCAACTTTCTCGCTGACTTTTTCAAGGAAATCATCAAATCGTTCCTCCATTGAATCCAGCATATCTTCCCCCTTGTGAACAATTCTTCTTCTTGTTCGCGTACCTTTATCAGGAGCGAAAAGAATTCCCATTATTGCACCTGTGGCAATTCCTGCCAATACTCCTAAAAATACTTTTCCCGTTTTCATAATAGTTTTTTTTTATAGGTTTTATTTTTCACCTTCAATCTCCTTTTTTCTTGAAAGCTTGTACAATAGCACGATGGAAATAAGTACAATCAGAAGTTGGATTGCATCACAAGGGTTAAATGCGATGTATCCAATGGTCACAATTCCAACCTGTATAATTCCGATTGCAAGGAGCATGTTTCCCATCTGAGTTTACTTTATAAACAAATATTAAAATTTCATTTTCTCGATTTTTTTTGAGGCGTTTTTGCTTCCGGCGTTTTAGTTTCGTGCAGATGCTCTCTTTCCTGAAGCTCTTTTTGAATGTCTTCCTTTGGAGCTTTTTCCTTTTGTACAACAAGAGGATTCACGGATGGAACGATTGTTTTCCCGGGAACAACTGATTTAATGGCTTCCTCATTTTTGCTTTTTGCAGCCGGAATAGAAGTGCTTTTCGCATTTTTTTGACTGGTTTTCATAGCTGAAATTTTAATGATGATTAGTTTCTTTATTGATCAAAGTTCCGATTTACTTACCGCTATCACATTACACAATTCAGTCTAAGAGTTACATCATTCACACATTTTTTGATGTACTTATCCAATTTGTGGAAATATAAATCAGAGAAATTTATATCTTTGAAATACTTAGCTCCATTCGTATGATCAACAGACTGCTTTTTCTGGTTCTACTTTTCACAGGCTTACAATCTCCGGCTCAAACCGTTCGTAAAGTTTTGGTTGAAGAATTCACCGGCGCATGGTGTGGAGGTTGTCCGGATGCCGCTGTGAGAATTGAAAACCTTGAAGCAATCCATCCTTTAAATACAATTGCACTTGCCTGGCACGAATGGGATGATCTTGAAATCCCGGAATGGCCCGCTGTCCGGGACATGTTTGGAGTCGTGAGTTATCCTGCCGGCGCGGTAGATCGTTACAAATATCCCGGTAATGCTCACATTCATGTTTCCCATCTTACTTTTAATTCTCACTACAATGACAGGATGAATGTCACGGCTATAGCAAGTATTGCATTACGTGATCCTTATTTTGACGGACAACAATATCATTTCAGTGTCGACATGAACTTCGACAGCGCGCCGATTTTAGGTGTACCTATAAAAATGAATGTATATATCACGGAAGACAGTATTCCCGCCACAGGTACACTTGAACAAACAAACTACCTGAGTACGATTCAAAATGGGGCCAATCCTCTTGTGAACTGGTATCACAATAAAACTGTAAGACGTGGTTTAGCGGGTTCATGGGGAATGGTCGGACCGCTTCCTGCACAAGTAACTCCCGGTGTAACCTATACACAAAACCTGAGCTTCGTCCCTGATTCAACATGGAATATTTCAAATTTAAATCTTGTCGCCTACCTCGCATATGATGGAGATACTTCATTAAATCAAAAACAAGTTATCAATGCAGAAACAGTTCGTTTAATGGATTGGTTGAATACTACCGGTCTCCCCACATTACAAACAACACAAATTGAACTCAAAGTATTCCCAAATCCTGCAAAAATGCAGGACAAGATTCAAATTTCAATCAATGCTCCTGAAAATGGCCGTATAAAAATTGAAGTCCTCAACAGCCTGGGCATCTGTATTTCTAATCCATACAGCAGTACTGAGATCGCGGGTCTTCATACTTTTGAGTGGTCTTTCCTCGAAGCTAAACAGCCAATTTCTCCGGGTTTATACTATATACGTGTTACCGGAGAAAACGGGCACTCTCAATCTGCTGCTCTATCGCTAATACACTAACCGGTATCGTTGATATTTTTTTTCACTAAGCACTTAGGCAAGGAACACTTCGTTTTGACTTGCTAAATCTCGAATTATTAATCTTCTTATGCGGCAAAGATTTAATCGCTTGTCTTTTTTTTCAAAACCGAAAGCAGAATACTTGTTATCAGAATAAGAGAAATAAAAATCAACGAATAAGTAATCGGTATTTTATAAAAATCCACCAACATCATTTTTATACCGACAAAAACCAAAATAGCAGCCAGTCCGTAGTGGAGGTATCGGAACAAATGAATGATGCCGGCCAAAGCGAAATACAATGAACGAAGTCCAAGAATCGCAAATACATTCGATGTATATACGATAAAAGTATCATCCGTGATAGCCAGAATTGCCGGAATACTGTCAACAGCAAAAATCAAGTCGGTGGTCTCAATAAGAATAAGTACGATCATCAATGGTGTTGCAACCCATCGCGCATTTCTTTTTACAAAAAATCTGTTTCCTTCATAGTTTTCAGTGACAGGAATAAACTTTCTGAACAACCGTACAACAGGATTCTTGTCCAGATCAGGCTTTTTATCTTTATCTGTAAACGCCATTTTCAATCCTGTACCAATCAGGAAGGCACCGAATACGTAGATAATCCTATGAAATTTTGTAATTAAAGCGACACCCGCGAAAATAAACACTGCACGCATGAGCAAGGCTCCCAAAACTCCCCAAAACAACACCCGATGTTTATGAATTTCCGGAACCTTAAAAAAAGAAAAGATCAATACGAATACAAAAATATTATCAATGCTCAGCGCCTTCTCTATCAGGTAGC
>CAYMMN010000326.1:0-4086 GCA_964391495.1 uncultured Flavobacteriales bacterium
CGGTGCTAAAATATTCTATACTACCGATGGCTTAGAACCTACAGCTGCTTCCACGGTATACTCGAATCCAATCTTTATCGACAATGATACAACCATCAAAGCAATTGCCATTCGAAAAGATGTGAGCAGTGCTGTTGGAATCGCGAGCTTTATAAGGAATAAACATCCAAACTGGAAAGTAAAAATTCTTTCACATTACAGTTCTCAATACACTGCAGGTGGCGATAATGGAATCATTGACGGAGTAAGAGGTACTGTTGACTGGAGAAAAGGATGCTGGCAGGGTTATCAGGGAGAGGATTTTGTCGCCATTGTTGATCTGGGATCAGTGCAGAAAATTTCAGAGGTCGGAGCCGGATTTTTACAGGATGTTAGTCCATGGATTTTGTTTCCAAAGAAAGTGGAGTTTTTCACTTCTAATGACGGAAAACACTTTTCATCTGTATTGAAAGTTTCCAATACAATTCCGGATACCGATATGCAGGCTCAGGTAAAAGATTTCACAGGAAAAATAAATCCTTTTTCCTCCCGCTATATAAAAGTCATCGCCACCACCTACGGCCCATTGCCCTCCTGGCATCCCGGAGCAGGTTACGATTCCCATATTTTTGTCGATGAAATTTTGGTTAAGTGAAGAGTAAATGGCGAAGAGATTATTATAAAAGAAAACACTTTGAAAAAAAAGTGTTGATATAGAACTGATCAGTTCTATATCAATTTCCATTCATTTGATCCAGGAATAAATTATCTAGACCCTCCGCACCCGAAACTCATAACCCGGAACTCGGAACCCTAATAGTTGTAGAACTTACTATCCCAACTCATCGAGCTAAACGTTTTGTCAAAGGAAAGTCCGGCCCACAAACTCAATCCAAAAATCGCGATGAAGGTATGGAGTGTGAGCCAGATGCGGAGATAGAGTTCGCTCTGGATGTTCCAGATATTCATCACCGAAGCGGGGAGGAGGAAAGAAAATGTCGCTGCGATCAGCAAAAGTGAAATGAGATAGGTTTGCAGGTTTTGCAGTGGCCAGAGAAGAAAACGTTTGTACCATGCAAGGTCTTGTCCCCATTTGTGAATGAGATAAAAAGTGTTGTCGTCGAGACGCGCGAAAAGCAAAGGATCTTTGTTGATATTTTCCAGATTGAAAGTATGTTCCGGAGCGATGATTTTAAATTGTCCGATTTTTAATCCGTACTCGGTTTCAAACTGCCTGATTTGAGCGATTGCTTCATAAGGATATTCGGAACGGAAATAATGCGAATCCAGAAAACGAAGCCGATATCGGATGCATATGGTTTTAATCTCTTCCAGTGAAAAAATTCTGTTCCTGTCTTTGTCGTTGATCCGGATACCAAGATCTCTTTCCGCGGAAGTAGATTTTAAACGCTCGAGAATTTTTTCGTCATCCTTTTGCGCTGACTGTAGAATCTCATGTACATCGTCAATTAAATGCTGCTTTTGAGTGCGTATACGGATGAGCTCGTTTTCTAAATTTATTTTGGAGAAAATCATGGCGGAGAGATTCGGTTGTATAAAGATATCCTTGATTCCTCAGAAAAGCCTGTATGATTTTTAGAAACTACAATAATTATTCATGAAAATAATTCCCGGCGAATTTATTTCCGCTAATTTTTTTCCCTTCTGTTGAGTTTAACGGTGGACCCATTCTGATTGATGAAATAGAGTGTTTCGCCCACAAATTGATATTTTACTTTGTAAATCGGTTTCAAAGGGTTTGATTTTTCGAAAAAAATTAGTGTATTGTTAGTCGAATACCACGATAATGTGCTGTCTCTATCAGGAATACTAACCTGGAATTTACTTGTGTCAATTGAACCGGGGCGGTAAGGTTTTCCGGTTCTACTGCCACAGCCGCCATCGGCAAAGAAAACATGCAAAGTGCGTGTTTCAGAAGTTGCTACTGGTGGCTTTGGATTGCTGTGTTTCGTGATCGATTCCCAGAGTCCTACCAGTCTTGGGTCATGTTCAAAGGTGATCACGGATTTCCCTTTTGGAACAGGGGGACCCTCACCGCCTGAACCCATCTTAAATGTGTCAGTGATGACATCGATACTTGTCCGGTTTATTTTCACAAACTCTGTTGTTGCCTGTTTGTGTTCCAGGTTTACTTCATCAAAGAGATCAAAAGTCAGAGATAAACGATCACTGAGAAATCGTCCACGGAAATTCTGATATTGTTTTTCACGGTGGATCCTTGCGCTTTGAATTTCATTACCGTTCACGCTTCCTTCAAAGGGAAATAATCCATCAGCATCCTTAATTCTTCCATTGATTGAAGAGCCTGAAATTTGATCCACATAAATAAAAACCGAATCGCTTTTGATCTTACCGTGATATTCACCGGTAAGAGTTTGTTGTCCGTTTACCGCAGTAGACAGAAGCAGCAATAAGAAAGAAAGTGTGCTGTAAATTTTCACAATGTAAATTCCGGGAGAGGAAAGGTAGTATTTTATCAGGAGCTCTTAAAAGCAAAAGAGGCTGTCTTTCGAACAGCCTCTTTGTTTTTATCATGGGGATGGAATTCTTAGTAGTCCATTCCGCCGCCCATACCGCCCGGCATTGCAGGAGCAGGTTTGTCTTCCTTGATATCAGCAAGTACACATTCTGTAGTCAGCAACATGCCGGCGATAGATGCCGCGTGCTCAAGAGCTACACGTGTAACTTTAGTAGGATCGATAACACCTGCAGAATAGAGGTTCTCGTATTTGTCGCTGCGGGCATTGTAACCGAAGTCTTCTTTGCCTTCACGAACTTTTTGAACAACGATAGAACCTTCGATACCTGCATTCGCCACGATCTGACGAAGAGGCTCCTCGAGCGCACGTTTCACGATCATGATGCCGGTTGTTTCGTCATCGTTATCGCCGGTCATTTTCTCGAGAGTGTTGATGGTACGGATGTACGCAACACCACCACCCGGTACGATTCCTTCTTCAACAGCAGCACGGGTAGCGTGCAATGCATCGTCAACACGGTCTTTCTTTTCCTTCATTTCAGTTTCAGTAGCTGCACCAACGTACAGAACCGCAACACCGCCGGCTAATTTCGCCAGACGTTCCTGAAGTTTCTCGCGATCGTAGTCAGATGTAGTAGATTCGATCTGAGCTTTGATTTGATTTACACGCGCTGTGATGTCAGCTTTTTTACCTGCACCACCAACGATAGTAGTGTTGTCTTTGTCGATAGTGATTTTTTCTGCTTTACCGAGGTAGCTGAGGTCAGCATTCTCAAGTTTGAAACCACGCTCTTCGCTGATGAGTGTTCCACCGGTGAGAATCGCGATATCTTCAAGCATTGCTTTGCGGCGATCACCAAAGCCCGGAGCTTTTACAGCAGCTACTTTCAATGAACCACGGATTTTATTTACTACAAGTGTAGCAAGTGCTTCTCCGTCGATTTCTTCAGAGATGATAAGCAATGGATTTCCTGTCTGAACTTGTTTCTCAAGAATCGGCAACAGTTCTTTCATGTTGCTGATCTTTTTGTCATAAATCAGGATGTGTGGACGCTCAAGAACAGCTTCCATTTTATCAGCGTTGGTTACGAAGTAAGGGGAGATGTAACCACGGTCGAATTGCATACCTTCTACAATTTCAACAGTAGTTTCTGTTCCTTTAGCTTCTTCAACAGTGATTACTCCTTCTTTCTTCACTTTCGCCATCGCGTCAGCAATCAGTTTGCCGATTTCATGGTCGTTGTTAGCGGAGATAGAAGCAACTTGTTCAATTTTCTTGTTGTCATCGCCAACTTTCTTGCTCATCTTCTGGAGCATTTCAACAACTTTCTCGACAGCTTTGTCGATTCCGCGTTTCAGATCCATTGGGTTCGCTCCGGCAGCAACGTTTTTCAGTCCTGCTGTAACAATTGCCTGTGCAAGCACGGTAGCAGTTGTTGTACCATCACCGGCAACGTCAGCGGTTTTGGAAGCGACTTCCTTCACCATCTGAGCGCCCATGTTTTCGATGGCGTCTTTCAGTTCGATTTCTTTCGCTACAGTTACACCGTCTTTAGTGATAATTGGTGAGCCGAATTTTTTATCAATGATAACATTACGGCCTTTTG
>CAYMMN010000327.1:0-4070 GCA_964391495.1 uncultured Flavobacteriales bacterium
CCATTGATCGTAATTCTCTTACTGGCAGTCCATAGTAATGTTCCGCCCGAATTTACTGTCAGATTCTGTATGGTTTTATTATTGTCAATCGTTACTGTGTGGGTGGAAGCGATGACAGCATTATCAGAATTCGATGGAACTCCTGAAGGTGACCATACAGTTGCGTCTGTCCAGTTCCCACTCTTTACAGAAGTTTTTGTTGCTGCCTGACTTGCATTCACAACAACACACATCACAACCGCTGTGAGAAGCAGTTTCATGAACTGAGTGCAGATTATCGTGAGTGCTTTTTTCAATGAAAGGATTGATGGAGTTTACTGAAGATAGGTCTGAGCATTTTCATGCAAAGGTTTTGCCTTTCGGATGTAGATTGTATTTGGATTATTGCTCAGTCGTGAATCAACAAAAGGAGCATCCAGGGATTTCTCATTCATTGGTTGAAATTCCGGAGCAATCAATACCTGAATTTCAGCGCCGCTTTTGGCACTGCTTTTCTCTGTTTGCGAGAAATTGAAAAACAATGTCACCCCGATACAAAGGAGCAGGAAGAAAGATGCCGAAAGGATAATTATCATCCGTCTCGACATTCTCTGACGTTGTCGCGTCCTGGTATAGATCATTTTCTTCTTCATGAAGATATTTTTGGCTTATATTTTATACGCCGGATTCAGTAATAAGCTGATTGGGAAAATGAACCAGCATTACATTTGTAAGAATTTTGGATTTTGAATAGAACCAGTGCCTGAATGCTAAATGAAAGGTTCAAAAACCTTGATAATTTGTTAAATCTGAAAGGATTTTTTATGGATCACTTTCTTGTTTATAAAATTTTGCAAAATCCGGATGTAAGATTTGCCTGAAGATTTCTTCAAAAGGGATATAAAAATAAAAAACCTCCATGTTTTCATGGAGGTTCTAGAATATATGATGACTTGCTTTTTATGAATTCGCAAATACCAGATCTTCGGGAGTAATCACATTGTTTTCCGACATAATTGCAGCGCGTTCGATTACGGCTTTCAATTCGCGGATATTACCTGGCCATTTGTATTCCATCAGGAATTTTGCTGCCTCCTTAGAAAGTACAACCTGTGGCATTTTATTTTCTTTGCAAAAATCAGTCAGGAATGTTTTAGAAAGTAGAATTACATCATCACCGCGTTCATAGAGAGGGGGGAGCTGAATAAGAAATCCCTGGAGACGATAAAATAAGTCTTCCCTGAAATTTCCGGCCTTCACTTCATTCGCGAGATTTCTGTTTGTTGCTGCGATAACCCGTACATCCAATTTGATGGATTTGTTTGATCCAATGCGCGTGACTTCTTTTTCCTGCAATACACGAAGTAGTTTTGTCTGCAGCGCAAGGTCCATTTCTCCGATTTCATCGAGGAAGATAGTGCCTTCATTCGCTTCTTCAAATTTACCAATACGTTTATCACGCGCATCTGTAAAGGCTCCTTTTTCATGACCGAAGAGTTCACTCTCGATCAGATCGGCTGGAATAGCGCCCATATTTACCGTAACAAATGGCTTTCGTGCGCGTGGGGAATTGTAATGAATGGATTTCGCTACAAGTTCCTTTCCTGTTCCACTTTGCCCTGTCACCAGGACCATAATGTTACTTTTTTCAACTTTTTGGATCAGTCTCAACACTCTGAAAACAGCTCCGCTGTTACCGAGTATCGATGTATACTTGTTTCGATCGATAATTTGATCCTTAAGGGTTTCGTTTTCCTGTTTTAATTTAACCGTTTTGCAAAGATTCTTTACAGAATTTTCCAGGTTCACAAGGGCATTATCATTCTTGATAATGTAATCCACAGCACCCTTCTGGTAGGTTTCGATCACCACATCCAGCTTTTCCTGCCCGGATACCATGATGCATTGAATCTCCTGATTGTAGTTTTTAATTTTTTCCATCAGCTCAATTCCGTTCATTCCCGGAAGCAAATAATCGATGGATACTATGTCTGGATTCTCGTGCAAATGGTTCAAACACTCTTCAGGAGTGAGAAAATGAGAGACTTCAGCAAAGTCAAGTTTTTCCAGCGATTTCTTAATCAGGTTACCGAGGAACTGGTCATCCTCTACCACAAAGATTTTGGTTGTTGCCATGGTTTTTAAACACTATTGTGTGTATCTTTTTAGTCCGATAGCCCTTATTTTGTTGCGTTCAGGGCCATTAATTAAAGTACATTTATGCGCTAAACCTTACAGTTTTACGAATGAAAAGCCGCCTGATTCTGCTCACCATAGTTATTATTCTTGCCACCCCTCTTTGGATGAGAATTGCCTGGGAATTCAGCCCGAAAAAATCACTGGATGTTCTGATCATCGATAAAACGGTTTTAAATCAGAACAGCTTCAAACACCGTTCAGTGAACTGGATCCTTGACTATGAGAAATACATCAAGGCCGACAGTGCCTTCTATGATATCAATAAGGACTATTTTGGTTTTTTCCCTGAAGAAGATGAGAAGTATTCGATCCATGACTTTGAAAAATTCAACGATCAGGAACTCGATAGCCTTGTATCGATTTATGACCTTGCGTACTTCACCGATACATACGGCGTCCTTGGGAATGAGTGGTATCGGCACCGTGACGTAAATGAAAACTCAGAAAGCATTTATGGAGGTATGTCAGAAAAGGATTTGTTGTTTCTGAGAAAAATGAAAGCGAAACAAAAGACCATTCTGGCAGAGTTTAATTCAATCGCGTTTCCTACACCTTTAGATGTACGACAAAATTTCGAAAAATTATTTGGAATAGAATGGTCAGGCTGGATGGCAAGATATATCGCATCTCTTGATACAGTAAACAATCCGGATCTTCCCAAGTGGATTGTAAAAACTTACAAGCAAACGCACAACGGAATCTGGAACTATAAAAAATCAGGACTTTTGTTTATTCATGAAAGCGGGAAAGTTCTCGTTCTTGAAGAGGGTAGGGAGCTGTCGGAAGCTGTTCCAAAGATTTATACCGATATTAAATTTCAAAACCAATACAATGTTCCTTCTGTCATGATCTATCCTTATTGGATGGACATCATGGTAAATAAAAATGATACCAATGAGATCATGTCAAAGTACATCCTGAACACTACGGCAGAAGGATCCGCATTGCTTGCTGATCATGGGATTCCAAAGATTTTCCCGGCAATTGTTCGCCGTACCAAGGATTGCCGGTTCTACTATTTCTGTGGCGACTTTGCAGATAACCCTACCAAATTCAGGTTCGCGAAGTTGTCCGGAATTACAGGGCTGAAATTTCTGATGTACAATGCAGTGGATATTACAGACCGCAACCGGTTCTTTTGGGAATTTTATCTTCCATTAATGCAGAGAGTGTTCAGGGATGCTTACATCACCACCGGAAAAGGGAAGTAGGAAAATTTAGTATCGAATGTAACTTGCCATTGTTTTATTTCAACGGCAAAACATTTATTTTTTCCTCGAAAATCCTGCACGAGTCATTTCTCCCCAGTTTTTTACACCGGTAAGTAAGTCCAGATTTCCGCGGATCGCATAATAGACTGTCAGAGGATGAATGATCAATGGTTCGATAAAAGCAGTACCCAACAATCGGAAAATATCCCGTTTGCGTTTGTACTGATGGAAAGATAATTCTTCAAATAAAATCGCAGCTGTTGAATACATGATCGCAAAGGCATAGATCAGGCAGAACAGTGTAATGAATAATTCCACGTTCAGGATTCCCAGGAACGCCATCATGATCAGGTATAAAAATGCGGTCATTTCAACGATTGGAGCCAGCCATTCAAAGAGAAACCAAAACGGCATGCTCACCATTCCAAGAAAATTATATCGAGGATTAAAGATCAGTTTTTTATGAATCCACAAGGTCTCTGCGGTACCACGGGTCCAGCGGTTCCTTTGTTTGCTCAGGATTTTTAGAGAAGAAGGAGCTTCTGTCCAGCACAAAGGATCGGGCAAATAAACAACTCTGTATTTTTGTTTTCGTTCTTCCATATATCGTCGCATACGGATGACCAATTCCATATCCTCTCCAACGGTGCGGTGATTGTATCCGCCACAGGCGATAGCGAT
>CAYMMN010000328.1:0-4032 GCA_964391495.1 uncultured Flavobacteriales bacterium
TGGATAATGTTGCCGTATATATTCCGGATTTTAATCGCTATGATATTTCTAAAGAAGGTGGTACTTACATTTTGCGAAATGTCGGAATTGGTGTGGTGAATATTCAGTTCACCAGAGTCGGATACAAATCGGTTGTTCGTACGATCAATACAAAAGACAGCGCGACTGTACTCAATATTGAAATGGAACCTTCTTCAATGGAATTGGAAGAGGTTGCAATTACGAGTAACAGTACAAAATTACCGGATGATATTCCTTATCCCGTAATCACTTATTCAGCCGATGAACTCAAACGAGATGGAAATATGGGATTACTGCAACGCTTGTCATATGAGCAGGGTATTGATAAAATCTCTCTGGGAAACGGAATCACCAAACCTGTGATCCGTGGTTTATCATTCAACCGATTATTGCTGTATCAATACGGGACGCGGATTGATAATCAGCCCTGGGATGACCGTCACGACATGGGCATCAATGAAAATGGTGTGGATAAAGTTGAAGTCATCAAAGGCCCGGCCGCTTTGATTTACGGTGCCGATGCTATGGGAGGAACTATCATTTTTACAGATGAAAAACCGGCCATCAGTGGGAATGTGGTAGGCGATGTGAATCTTGGATTTCATACAAATACCCTTGGAATAGTTTCTGAGGCAGGTGTAAAAGGTACATCCGCAAAAGGTCTTTTCTATTCCGTTCGACTAGGTGCGAATTCTCATACCAGTTATGTACAGGGTGAGGGGGAAGAAGTGAAAAAGAATACGGAAGACAAGGAGTTTGCTGCCAATTCAAAATTCATGTCTACCAATGGAAAATTTGTTCTTGGTATGAGTAAAAAATGGGGCGTCAGCAAATTGACTTACTCTTATTTGAATCAACAGATAGGAATTATTGAAATTGAAAATGATTCTACACTTGAACCCGGGGATCTCAATGCTGAACAACGTGACCGGGAAATGGAAGCTCCTTATCAGGATGTGACTTCCCATATTGCAGCATTGGAAAATACAGTTGTGTTGGGTTCTTCGAAAATCAACTTCAATTTATCATATCAGCTGAACGACCGTAAAGAATTCGAACCATTGCCTGATAAACAAAAAGAAGATGCAATCGCATTAAAACTTAGTTCCATTACCTATGATTTAAAGTATTCATCTAATTCAGAGAAAAAATTTGGATACACCATAGGAACACAGGGATTGATTCAAAGTAACAAGAATTCAGGAAAAGAAGGACTGGTTCCTGATGCGGATGAATCGGATCTTGGGTTTTATGCTTTGATTCGCTATGATGTAAAGAAATGGAATTTCCTTGCAGGCGGCCGATTTGATGCGAGAAACCTGAGTGTGAAATCCTATGAAAGTTCCGAAATTTCAGTAAGTCCGGATGAACGACCATTCCTGAAATTCGACCGGAATTTCTCTCTGGCAAATGGTTCTATTGGTACAGCGTATCATCCGATTGAACGCCTTACCCTGAAGGCGAATGTTTCTACTGGTTTTACTGCTCCGAATTATGCTCAATTGGGAGTGTATGGAAAACACGAGGGAACCTATCGTTTTGAAGCAGGAAATAAAAACCTCGACATTGAACAAAATTTGGAAGGCGATTTTGCTGCCATACTGAATAGTAAAAATGTAGATATCCATCTGGAAGGTTTTTATAATAAAATCACAGGTTATATCTATCTGAAAAATAACGGAGGATTCAAAACCGTTTCTATCGCTGGAGTTGATTCATTACTTCCGTTCTATGAATATCGTCAAGACGATGCTACGATTTCTGGTGCTGAATTTGCTCTTGATATCCACCCTGAACAAGCGCAATGGATTGATTTGAATTTGTCGTACGGAATCATGAAGGCTGAATTGGAGGATGGAGGAAATTTACCATACATTCCTGCGGATAAATTCGTAGCGTCATTGAAATTTAAAAAGAACAAAATGAATTATGTGTACAATCCGTATTTGCAGCTTGTATACAGCAAATATTTTGAACTGGAAGAAGTAGCCACTTTTGAAACTAAGAGCGAAGGTTATGAGCTCCTGGATATCCATCTTGGTGGCAGTTTCCGATGGGGCCACGAGATGTTTGATTTAAGCATCTCGGCGAATAACCTGATGAACACAGGATATTTCAATCATTTATCTCTTGTACGAACTATTGGAGTCCGCGATATGGGAAGAAACGTGTGTGTGAATCTTAAGATTCCTTTTGGCATCAAAAGACCGAAATAAAATCACATCTGTAATTTCTTCATTTCTTCTTCAGATTATCCTGCCCGAATCATAGCGCATTCGGGCAGGATTTGTTCTTTTTTAATGTATTTAAACTGGAATGACCGAAACTTTATCAAGGCCCTTTTGGTTGAAAGAAAAAGTGACATTCACACTAATTAACACCTCTCTGCGTATCTTTGTATTTCCTTTAATTTATCTATGAAAATAAAAATGAATCAAACCGTGATTACCCGTTGCCTCGCATTCATTCTTCCGGCTTGTCTGCTCGCAGGTACCCATCAATCTGCATATTCACAGGCACTTCAGCCTACCAAAATGGATTATGCTCTGGAAGTGATCAAGTATTATTATGTGGATACTGTAAATGATCAGAAGCTCACCGAAGAAGCTTTGAAAGCAATGATCAAAACCCTGGATCCGCATTCTGTATATATTCCCCTTGAGGAAATGCGTGAAATGAATGAACCATTGGTAGGAAAGTTTGAAGGAGTAGGGATTCAATTCAATATCCATGAAGATACCATCATGGTCACGCAAACCATTCCCGGTGGACCATCTGAAAAGCTTGGAATTCGTGCCGGTGACAGGATCGTTACCATTGATGATAAAAATGTAGCCAGTATCAAAATCACCAATAATGATGTCCTTAAAAAACTTCGCGGCGATAAAGGAACGAAAGTGAAAGTAGCGATTTTCCGTCGTGGTGTTCCGGAGCTCATTGAATACGTCATCACCCGTGACCAGATTCCATTGTTTAGTGTGGATGCTTCTTACATGGTCGCTCCTCAGATTGGATATATAAAAATCAGTCGTTTTGCTGATTCAACGGTAGAAGAATTTAAAAAAGCTTTAAGTAAACTGAAAGATCAAGGCGCAACAAGTCTTATTCTTGATTTACAAAATAACGGTGGTGGTTACCTCAATCGTGCTGTAGAACTTTCGGATGAATTCCTCTCTGAAGGAAAGAAAATCGTGTATACACGCGGAAGAAATAGTCCGTCTGAGGATTTTAATTCTACAACCACCGGTGGATGGGAAAAAGGAAAACTTGCAATTCTGATCGACGAGACTTCCGCTTCCGCATCTGAAATTGTTTCCGGTGCTGTGCAGGATTGGGACCGTGGTTTGATTATCGGTCGTCGTTCATTCGGAAAAGGCCTTGTACAAAAGCCATTTCAGTTACCCGATGGTTCCGTTATCCGTTTGACTGTTGCACATTATTATACACCATCCGGAAGATGTATCCAGAAACCTTATCAGTTGGGTGATGAAGATGAATACGATTCCGACCTGAACAATCGTTACAAACAAGGTGAATTGTTTAATGCTGACAGCATCCACTTTGCCGATACAACAAGGTATTTTACCAATGCAAAACGTGTTGTTAAAGGTGGCGGTGGAATCATGCCGGATTTGTTTGTTCCGCTGGATACGACTATGGGCAGTAATTATTACAGTAATCTGTTGCGTAAGGGTGCTTTGAATGATTTTACCCTTACTTATACTGACAACAACCGTAATCAGTTAAAAACAGATTATCCAACCATCCAGGTATTCCGTGAGAAATTTAAAATTGAACAAAAATTCCTCGACGACTTTTTTGCATTTGCTGCAAAACAAGGAGTAACGATGGATACAGCCGGTTATAATACTTCCTTACCATTGATTAAAATTCAACTCAAGGCTTTGTTAGCCCGTAACCTTTGGGATACTGATGCTTATTTCGAAGTAATCAATGATCTCAATGGTGCATTACAAAAAGCGATAGAAGCAATCAGCAACAACACTTTCG
>CAYMMN010000329.1:0-4026 GCA_964391495.1 uncultured Flavobacteriales bacterium
CCAATGCATCCAAAATGTTCGGAAGCGCTGTGTCTTCCGCATCAAAACTAACGTCGACAACCGGCCCGATGATCTGGGTAATTTTTCCAATATTCGCCATGATTAAGTATGTAGATTTAAGGTTTTTGATTTCAGAGCGCAAAAGTACTTCTTTTTTTTAAAAACAGGGTGGGTGTTGGTAAATTCCTGTCAAAATCCGGCTGTGAATTGCAAAATTAAAATACTGTTATTCAGTTGATTAGGAGAAGAAAACAATTCCTTCCTCTTTTCTGCAATTGAAGCGGATTTGGTGCGTTTTTGTTGATAGAACACAAACCTTCCCGTTTGATATCTCTTTTTCAAAGATGCGGATTGCTTGATCCTGAATTTTACATTTGTTTTATGATATCGACAGAGGAACTCTATTCCATTTACCAGCGACACCCCAGAATTTCTACCGATACCAGAGCCATCATTCCGGGATCTATATTTTTCTCCCTGAAAGGACCGAGTTTTAATGGAAACGCTTTTGCGGAAAAAGCCCTCGAGCTGGGAGCAGCCTATGCTGTGGTGGATGAGCCGGAGTTTCAGAAAAATGATCGTTGCCTGCTCGTGGGTGATGGACTGATGGCGCTTCAGCAACTGGCAAATTATCATCGTCATCAATTGACAATTCCTGTTCTTGCCGTGACGGGATCCAACGGTAAAACAACCACCAAGGAATTGATTCGTGCTGTTTTGTCAAAACGTTACAAGACACTCGCGACAAAAGGGAATCTGAATAATCATATCGGTGTACCACTTACTTTGTTGTCTATTAGTCCGGATATTGAATTCGCGGTAATCGAGATGGGAGCCAATCACCAGGGCGAGATTGAATCGTATTGCAAAATCGCGGAGCCTCATTATGGATTGATCACGAATGTAGGCAAAGCACACCTTGAAGGTTTTGGTGGTTTTGAAGGTGTGAAAAAAGGAAAGGGAGAATTGTATGCCTGGATTGCATCGCATTCCAAAACGGTTTTTTTGAATGGCAACAATTCCATTTTGCATGAAATGGCGAAAGAGCATAAAGTGCAGTATGCAGTAGTGTACGGAACCGAAGATGGTTTTGATTGCTGCGGAGCATTGATCACTGATTCACCTACGCTGGAAGTGAAATGGAAGCAAGGTGATCATGCCGGTCATATTCAGTCGCAAATTATCGGTGCTTATAATTTTGAAAATATCCTCGCGGCTGTTTGCATCGGAAATTATTTTGGTGTTTCCGCTGAAGCCATCGACGAAGCAATTGCTGCTTATGTTCCGGACAATAGTCGTTCACAGGTCGTAAAGAAGGGAACCAACACCATCATACTCGATGCTTACAATGCCAACCCGACCAGCATGGAAGCGGCTTTGAAAAATTTTGCAGCGCTTCCTGATCCGCACAAACTGGTTTGTATTGGTGACATGGCGGAACTGGGCGAAGAAAGCCGGGCGGAGCATGAACGCATCATGCAATTGCTCAAAAAGATTCCAGCAGAAAAATTTATCCTTGTCGGGAAGAACTTCGGTGCATTCAAAGATCAGATCGATTGTTTGTATTTCCAGACTTCCGATGAAGCGGCCAGCTGGGTGAAGAAAAATCCGGTTAAGAATTCTGTGATCCTTGTCAAAGGATCCCGAAGTACTATGATGGAAAAAGTAGCAGAGGCGCTGTAGTTTATTTTTCCCAGCTTCCGATCAGGGTTTCGCTTTCCAGATCTTATCATGCGATTTCAGATATTCCGAAATCGCCGCGGAACCATACCATGGATACAATTCCGGTTGCAAAAGTTTAGCTTTGATAGCAGGATCTGTTTCAAGCAAAGCCATTGCTTCAGCCTCATTCGATACATTCAGAATAAATATTCCTCGAAAATTCTTGTCATTTTTTCCGAATGGTCCTGCTATGACGAGTTTATTTAAATCGGCGAGCCGTTTAATGTTTGCCAGATGACCGGCAAACAGAGTGTCTTTGGATTCTTTGCTCTCGGTTGTGTTCGTCCCTGTTTTCAGAATTACCATCGTATACATTTTCATCCCAAATTCGTCGGCGCCGAGTGTCTTTGCCAGAGTCGAATCATAATTCGGGTTTGAAGTTTGGGCTGTTGAATACAGAGCAATGAAGAGAAAGCAAGCGAGGATGGACGTAATTTTCATTTGGTGAATAGTTTTGACATTCAGGAATCAACTTTCTTTTCTTTAAAGAAATACATATAAAACCATGATGATTTCAAAACATATTTTTTATGAAAAGAGGAAATTGGATTTGTTTTCCTTTTAATTCAATTTGATTCTAATGAATGATACATTTTAATCTTCTGTTAAAGGAATGTATTGTGAAAGTGTATTGAAACAATAGAGCAAAATGTTCTATTTTCTTCTATCTGCAAATTTCCAGCCGAGGTACGCCATCGGAATATAAGCTCCTGCAATATCCAACACGCTGAACCAGACAGGAGAAGGAAGCATGGTGACATTGATAATTCCGCCAATCATGAAAAGCACACCTACAATCAGCGCCAATCTCATTTTACTGCTTGCACCCATCAATGCTGCAAGATAAGCTCCAACCAGTGTTCCGATCGCGTGCGCAAGCCAGGGGAATATGAAATGCTTTGGCTCGAATAAATGCATGGATGCTTTTAAGCCTTCGATAGTTGTTGCGTCAGCACCCGCAGGAGGAGGGATGACGGATCCGCTCAGCATCACAATCGCCATGTTTACTATACTGCCGACAATGGCTCCGGCAATAACCGCTAAAATGTTTCGTAAGGTTGGATTCATAAAAGAGAGTTTATGTATTTTTTATTTTTTGAATAAATGTATTTAGAAAATTATGGGGAGATGTTGTAACGAAGATATATTTAATTTTAAACCAAGGCAACCTTTTAAATATTGAATTAAAGAGATTCAGAGGTTTGTTAATTTTATTTAACAATGTATTATAAAGATGAAAAATAATTTTCTGCGATTAAAATAAATTAATTTGTTTACTCCATTTGCGATTTAGAGTACAGGTTGCATTTGAAAACGCACAATAAAGGCGTGTGCTTTCGTCATCACTGGTAATATTATCAGGAAATAATGAAATCACTTGTTTGATGGAATAAGTGAAATCATTAAAAGAGTTTATACTATTGTGAAGCTTTTAAAGCTCTTTTTCATTCCACCAAACCAAGCTTGATGATTTCTTTTAATACAGATAAATCCACTTCTTCCAGTTTGTTGATATACAAACAACCTTTACCTGTTTTATGCTTTCCGAGTTTTTTCAAAAGTGCACCTTGTTTTTGAACTGCTCCCGAAATGTACAAGGCGAGATTTTGCTTACGGGGAGAAAATCCCATCACGAACCAATCCAGTTCACGTCCGCTTTCATATTTCAGTTTGCGGTCTCCAAAACCGATGATCGCTGTTCCCCACATTTTTGCTTTTGATTTTGTAGCCTTTTCCATAAGTGCGATAATGTCGTAGGAATCTTTCCTTTGTTGTTCGGAGGAAATTTTCTTCAGAAAAGCATCAACACTGAGTTCAGTTTTTTTTGTTTTCAATTCAGCCATTGATTATATTGTTTTTATGTTACAAACAAATTACGGAATCTATTTTGAATATTCTGTTAACGACATTTACTAAATAAATTGGCAATACTCATCCATGCTAAGGGATGTGCATTTATTCTTTAATAAAAAAAGTCGAGGTGTTATTGCCGTCGGATTTTTCAATGTTTACAAAATAGAGGCCTTGCTTCCATTCACTTACATCAATATTCAATGAATTAGATCCTCCCTTCCATAACTGTTGTGAGAAGCGAATCTTGCCTGAAATATCAAACACTTGAATTACCTGTTTTGCTTCTGAATTACACAATACAGTAAGTTGATTTTTGGAGGGATTCGGGTACAACAAAATTGGAGATGTATTTCTTATGTCATTGATTCCTGTTTGTAAATTAATTTTAGACACAAAAATATTTGTTATTCTCCTATGTACTAATGGAATTGTTCCGAATAAAGTTGTATT
>CAYMMN010000330.1:0-4016 GCA_964391495.1 uncultured Flavobacteriales bacterium
CTCATGGAAACGTAGTTATCGGTATTGCTAAAATCAGAAATACCGACGTTACAGTTACGAGCTCTGACACCATTGGAAATAAAGTATTCACTTCTAAAGAAACTGCTGATTACAACTTTAACAAAACCATCGACATTCATGAATTGCCTGCCGGTGTGTACATGGTAAAAGTTGAATATGCAGATCAGGTGACTACAACACGTCTTGTGAAAGAATAATCACAATCCACTTCAAGAAAAGGTCGTCTTTGTAAGACGACCTTTTTTTTTACCCTATTTTCAAAACAGCCTTTTTTGATCAATTTCAATGGCTGCTGAATTGTCTCTCCAGCATTTTTCACCTTAAAAAAACCTCCATTTACTACCTATTTTCGGGTATAAACAGAAGATTATTGATCAGGGCATGAACAGGGAGTATTTTGCTTATGTTCATTTAACCCCCAATTATGCTTCAAAAACTAAACAAAGCAAGACCTGACGTAAAGCTGAATAAAGGATTGATTTTTAGCCTTTTATTGTTATTTACAACACACGTTGAGCAGAGTCTTGCTTCCGGCAACAGCACTGAAATTAATGCAGATCCGACTACAAGCTTTTTAATTGTCAGCGGAATTGACGGAACTGAAGATTTCAGCACCAGGGTATGTCCTGGGGCTGCCTTGTGCTTTGACGTATTTACAGATCTGGTTTTTGAAAATCAGGAAGTAGGCATGACCTGGGACTCCGGAATCCCTGGAGCTAGCTTCAGTGTTGAGGGAAGTTCTGCTCCTGTCGGGCATTTTTGCTGGACTCCTTCCAGTGCAGATGCCAGAGTGGAGCCGTATAATTTTACAGTAAGTACCTTCGATCAAAATACCCCTCTCAAAAGCAAAAAGGAGCAGGTTTACAGCATTTTTGTTTCCAACCCGAACATTTCTTTGCAAACAATTCCGGTGAGTTGTCATGGAAGAAATGACGGTTCCGCAAGTATTACAAGTTTAAACATTGACGGGAACCTTCAATATTTCTGGTCCCATTCAGATGAAAATTCTCCAATTGTTAAAGGTCTAAAGGGCGGTTATTACTCTGTAGTGGTGAGTGACGAATCCGGCTGCAGTACCAATGCATCCTTTTTCATTGACGAGCCACAAAAATTGGAAATTGAAACAAGCTCTACCCCTTCTGACTGTCACAGCGGAACGGGAACGGCTATGGCTTTTGTTTCAGGTGGCACCATGCCCTACTTATATTCCTGGCTTCCCGGAAACGCTGATGAAGCTCATATAGAAGGATTAAATTCCGGCTGGTACACAGTGAACATTGAAGATGCGAACGGATGCAAGAGTTCCTCTCAGATTAAAGTAAGTGGTAATGGCCCTGAAGTAGAAATTGCCAATATAAAGCATGCAAGTTGTGAAGATTCACATGATGGATCTGTACAGCTCAACCTGAAGTCCACCGGAAGCCAGGTAAAAGTTGAATGGAAACCGGAAGGCGGAAATGAACTTAGTGCTACCGGTTTAGCTCATGGGAATTATGAAGCATTCATTGTTGACGAAAATGGCTGCTCGTTCACGCAGACTGTATCAATAGGGTTCCAGCATCGCCTGCCTGCTCTTGATCTGGGTAACGATAAAGTCATAGGAAATAACGAAACGATTGTCCTGGATGCCGGACCGGGCTTCAGCAGTTATTTATGGTCCGATAATTCAATGGATGAATTCCTGGAAACCAATCAACCCGGAACCTACTCCATTCTTGTTACCGATGAATTCGGTTGTCAGTCGATTGAAGCAGTCGAGCTACGTTCAATAAATGACGCGGATGCTGATCAGTCCCTGAAACAAGAGACACTTTTAATGCATCCAAACCCGGCAAAGGAAAATGTCTTTTTAAATTTTTCCAATGCGGACAAGGAAGTGGTTTCCATTGATGTTTATACACTGTTAGGATCTCGGATTCCTGCTAAGCACCTTGAGACAAAATCCAGCAACAGTGAATTGAATGTGCATGATCTGAACTCAGGAATTTACCTTATCCATGCTAAATGTGGTGAAAAGGTGTATACTGCCCGACTTGTCAAATTGTAATTCGCAGATACCGGACACGCTTTCCCTGTAAAAATTTTATTGACGTGTATACATCAAAAAAAACTACTTTTGGGGGCTAATTTAGTCCTGTGTTCGCACTGTTAAAAAAAGAAATCGACAGCTTCCTGAATTCCCTGATAGGATATGTTGTCATCCTTGTTTTTTTATTGAGTATTGGCCTGTTCCTTTGGGTATTTCCGGGTACAGAGTTTAACCTTATCGAAAACGGGTACGCGAACCTGGATCCTCTGTTTATTCTTGCTCCATGGCTTTTTCTGTTTCTGATCCCGGCAATTACCATGCGGATGTTTGCCGAAGAAAATAAAACCGGAACAATTGAACTTCTGCTTACCAGACCTTTGACGGATTTTCAAATTGTATTCGCAAAATACTCTGCCGCTGTCATTCTGATTTTATTTTCAGTGCTCCCTACTATCGTTTATTACATTACTGTATACAAAATCGCTTCCCCACCGGGAAATATAGATTCTGCAGGAATTGCAGGATCCTATCTTGGGCTTTTATTTTTATGCAGTGGTTTCGCTTCCATTGGGATTTTCGCATCTGCTCTTACCAATAACCAGATCATTGCATTTATCCTTTCGATGCTGTTGTGCTTTTTCTTTTATTCAGGATTTGATTTTCTCTCCTCCCTCACCACTTCCACATTTGCAGGGAATATATTCAGCTATTTCGGAATTTCCCGTCATTATGCTTCTATGAGCCGGGGTGTTATTGATACAAGAGATCTTGTTTATTTTATTTCATTGACCGTTTTTTTTCTATTGCTTGCTAAGTTTATCCTTGAAAAAAGAAAATGGTAATCCTCTTTCTATAACCTATCCACATGGCCTCCAGGAACCTTAAAAAACAAAGTCTTTTACAGCTTTTTTTATTGCTGCTGATTCTTGTATTTGCAAATATCGTTGCCGGCTCACTCTTCACCCGTTTTGATCTTACCTCTGAAAAAAGATATTCGCTTTCTGCTTCCACAAAAAAGATCGCCGGAAATCTGAAAGATGCAGTACTCTTTAAAATATATCTTGATGGTGATTTACCTCCGGGATTCAAACGATTGCGAAACAGTACACAGGAATTACTTGATGAATACAGAATTTATTCAGGTGACAATATTCAATATGAGTTTATCGATCCTTCTTCAAATCCGGATGAAAAAGAACGGATTCAATTATACAAGCAGCTTTCTGAAAAAGGCCTCACTCCTACCAACCTTGAAGAAAGAGATAAAGACAGTCGTTCTCAACGCCTCGTTTTCCCCGGCGCCATTGTTTCCTACAAATCAAGGACTGTTCCCCTGCAATTGCTAAAAAGTAAAATCGGAACTGAACCCGAGGTCATGCTGAATAATTCGATCGAAGGCCTCGAATATGAAATCACTTCTACAATTCGAAGGCTGACCAATGATGTGGCTCAAGGAGTGGCTTTTTTACAGGGTCATGATGAATTGAATACAAAGCAGATTACCGATATCGCAAAAAGTCTGAGTGAATATTATTCCATTGATACGGTCACCATCGACGGAAGACTAGAGGCTCTTAAACATTACAAAGCGTTGATCATTGCAAAACCAATGATCGCATTTACCGAGAAGGATAAATTTATTATTGATCAGTTTATTATGCATGGTGGCCGTGTGCTCTGGCTGATTGACCGCATGGAGATCAATATGGACAGCCTTGTTGAAACAAGCACCAATATTGCCATTGCCAATGATCTCAATCTTGATGATCAGCTCTTTCACTACGGAGTACGTGTAAATCCGAACCTTGTCATGGATTTGCAGGCGGCACCCATTCCCATTGTGACTGGAATGGTTGGCAATCAGCCAAAGCAGGATTTGTTTCCCTGGTTTTATTTTCCACTCCTTAACCCGATCAGCAAACATCCGATTGTAAACAATCTGAACGCGATCAAAGGTGAATTTATG
>CAYMMN010000331.1:0-3998 GCA_964391495.1 uncultured Flavobacteriales bacterium
TAAGATCTGACCATGTGGTCTGAACTCGCTTTGGAAGCAGAGTAGGGGCTGTGCGGATCGTAAGGAGTTTCTTCGGTAAACAATCCGGTATCTCCTAATGTTCCATATACTTCGTCCGTAGAAACATGGTAGAATAAATTATTTACGGACGCATTGTTTTTATCGCTATTCGTGATCCAGTGTTTTTTAGCCGCGTTTAATAGATTGACTGTGCCAATCACATTAGTCATCACGAATTCCATAGGATTGGAAATACTTCTGTCGACATGTGATTCAGCCGCCAGGTGTATCACTGCATCAATCCTGACCTGATCAAACAGTTGATGAATGAATTCTCCGTCAACAATATCTCCCTTGGTAAATTCGTAATTCGGGAGATGCTCGACGTCTTTCAGGTTTTCAAGGTTGCCGGCATAGGTCAGCTTATCCAGATTGATGATTCTGTATTCCGGATATTTTGTGACGAACAATCTCACCACATGAGATCCGATGAATCCGGCTCCACCGGTTATAAGGATGGTTTTATTATTGACAGTCATGTTATACAGTTAAAAAATCAGGGGTGAGATGGTACATTTTCAGAGAGATGTAATTCCCAATTCCATGCTGATTTCATGATCGATTCAAGATTATTATCCGGTACCCAGCCCAATTCTTTTGTGGCAAAAGAAATATCTGCCCAGACTTTCTCAACATCTCCCGCTCTTCTTGGTCCAAGTGAATAGTTTAATTTTTTCCCGGAAACTTTTTCAAAAGTCTTGATTGCTTCTAAAACGGAATGACCTTTTCCGGAACCAAGATTTATGATTGTGAGTGGTTGCTTGTATTTCTTCTGCGCGAGATAGTCAATGGCCGCAACATGAGCTCTAGCGATATCTACAACATGAACATAGTCACGAATGCAAGTTCCGTCAGGCGTTGTGTAGTCGTGACCAAAAACGGTCATTGATTCTCTTTTGCCGATTGCTGTTTGTGTGATCACCGGTACCAGGTTGTTCGGTGGTTGCAGCGGATATTCGCCAATCAATCCACTTTCATGAGCACCTGCAGGATTGAAATAACGCAACGCAATAGCGTGAAAATTATTAGCATTCAAAACATCAGTCAGAATCTCTTCTCCGATTTGTTTGGTGTTTCCATAGGGAGACTCAGCTTTTTGCAGAATAGTTTTCTCTGTAACAGGTTGAATTTCCGCTTGCCCATAGACTGAACAGGAGGAAGAGAAAACAAAATTGTCGAGCTTTTTCTCCTGGTAAATCTCCAGCAGGTTAATGAGGGAGAGCAGGTTGTTTCGGTAATATTTTAACGGATCGCCTACAGATTCTCCTACAGCTTTGTATGCGGCGAAATGAATCGTCGCGTCGATTTTATAGACAGAAAAGAATTTCTCCAGCGTTTTTTTACGGCAAAGATCAATATTGAAAAAATCGACTCTCTTGCCGGTAATGTCTTCAATGGATTGAATAACATCTTCTCTTGAATTGCTGAGATTGTCAATGAGAATAGGATTGTATCCCTTGTTCAGCAGCTCTACGACTGTGTGGGAACCGATGTATCCGGTTCCGCCGGTTACGAGTACGTTCATCATTTAAAGGCTCCAGTAAGCAATGTCTTTGATTTTACCTTTGTAGACTCCCTTGATATCGACAATCAAGCCATCCTTGCTCAGAATTTTTTTGAACCAGGCTTCGTCAAGGTTTTTATATTCCGAATGATTCACAGCGATGATCACTGCATCATAATCTGTTCCAGTTTCTTTTACCAATTCAAAACCGTATTCGTGTTTGAGTTCAGCGGAATTCGCTTTCGGGTCAGTCACCTCTACAGTTACACCATAAGAGCTGAGTTCCTTTACTACATCCGCGACTTTTGAATTACGGATGTCTTCCACATTCTCTTTAAAAGTAGCGCCCATCACCAGTACTTTGGATTTGGAAACGTCCTTTCCTGCGGCGATAATTTTCTTTACGGTTTGCTTTGAAACATAAAAGCCCATGCTGTCATTCACATATCTGCCGCTGTTGATTACTTGTGCATGATAACCCAATTCCTGAGCTTTATATGTGAGATAGTAAGGATCTACGCCAATGCAGTGACCTCCAACAAGACCGGGTTGGAACTTGATAAAATTCCATTTTGTACCAGCGGCTTCGAGGACATCATAAGTATTGATGCCCATCTTGTTGAAGATAATTGACAATTCATTCATCAGCGCGATGTTTACATCACGCTGTGTATTTTCAATAATCTTAGCAGCTTCCGCTACTTTGATGGAACTTGCTTTGTATACACCGGCCTTTACAATAATTTCGTAGGTCTTCGCGATCTCTTCGAGAGATTCAGCATCACATCCTGAAACTACTTTCAGAATTTTAGAAATGGTATGTTCTTTATCTCCCGGATTGATACGTTCAGGTGAATAACCAACTTTGAAATCTGTTTTAAATTTTAAACCCGAGAGTTCTTCGAGAATTGGAATGCAATCTTCTTCTGTACATCCGGGATAGACGGTTGATTCGTACACAACATAGTCGCCTTTTTTCAAGGCTTTGCCAATGAATTTTGTCGCGCCGAGGATGGGTTTCAAATCCGGGAGATTGTGCTCATCGATCGGAGTAGGGACAGTGACGATGAAAAAATTAGCTTCTTTTAATTTTTCGACTGAAGAAGTAAATTCAATATCACATCCTGCGAAAGCAGCTGCATCAAGTTCCCCGCTCGGATCCATCCCTTCCTTCATTTTCTGAAGGCGCTCTTCGTTTATATCGAAGCCAATGACTTTGATTTTTTTTGCGAATTCAAGTGCGATCGGAAGTCCAACATAACCGAGTCCCAACACCGCAAGTTTTTTCTTTTTATCAATCAACTCCTGCTGCATAGTGCGTATCTTCAGAATAATTTAACGTTTTAATTTATTTAATTTCCGGAGGGCATAAATACGTTCAATGATATCTACCACTTTTAATCCTTCCAGAGCGTTTGTTGTTGCGATTGTCCTGCCTTTTAAAGTATCGATTACATTCTCGATAATGAAATGGTGATTCGCAGCCGAGCCTTTGTAATGGCCGTAATCATTTGCAGGGTTTGCGGGCGGTAATTCCGGCATGGTATAATTCTGAATGTGGCAATATTCCACTTCATTCATATATTGCCCGCCAATTTTTATACTTCCTTTTTCTCCGATGATAGTTATACTGCTTTCAAGATTTTTATCCCAGACACTGGTAGAATAATTGATGGAACCCATTCCGCCGTTCACAAAACTGAAGTTCACGAATCCTGAATCTTCAAAGGCGGTTAATTTTTCGTGATTAAAATCGTTGAATTGTCCCTGAATGTCGGTAATGTCCCCGAACAACCAGTACATGATATCAATGAAGTGTGAAAATTGAGTAAACAAAGTACCACCGTCGAGATCCGCGCTTCCTTTCCAGTTTTTGCCGTTGTAATATCTTTCATCACGGTTCCAGTAGCAATTCAACTGAACCATGTAAATATTTCCAAGAAGGTTTCTTTCCACCACATCTTTGATCCACACAGATGGAGGTGAGTAACGGTTTTGCATCACGCAGAAAGCCTGACGTGATACTTGCAGTGCCTTGAAGATTACTTTTTCGCAATCGGCTACTGTGAGTCCCATCGGCTTTTCGATGACGACATGTTTTTTGTGGTCGAGAGCGACAAGTGTGTGTTCTGCGTGCAGACCGTTTGGAGAGCATACATTCACCACATCGAATTCCAATCCGGCCTGAAATAATTCTTCGATGGAATTGAAAAACGGAACTTCGAGATCAGTCAGACCCAAATCGGCTTTGGGTTTAATATCACACATCGCAACAAGTTCCGCTTCCGGATTGCGCCGGATCATTTCCGCATGCCTTTTTCCTATGTGACCACTACCAACAACCGCGAATTTTATTTTTCTTTTTTCTTCCATCATAAGCTTTACTTAATGCGGCGGACTTTATTTCCTTCCAGTTTGTATTCTTGTTTGCTTT
>CAYMMN010000332.1:0-3996 GCA_964391495.1 uncultured Flavobacteriales bacterium
ATTGCAGTACTTAAATCAGATCACGCTTACTTATCAACAAAAATTGTTGCCCATCAGGATTATTAAATGCGTTGAATTAATTAACGTATTCAGAATATTAATCCATGTTATGAATTAATTTGTGTCCAAGAGTTAAATTGACTCAAGCGACTCACTGAATTTTATTTTAATTCAGACAGAAGAGTAGTTTTACACTTTTCATTGGGGAATAAAGGTTGCAAATTTTAAATATAATTTTTCTGGCATGCACACTCCTTTTTACTTCTTTTAGACTACACTATAATTATTCCCTTTAAAATTTATCTAACCTTCGAAATTATCGCGGAAAATTTCACGCGAAGAACAAAGGCGAAATCGAAATGTATTTTGTAGAACACCAAAAATGATCTCACTCATTTCGGACGTTTCCCGTTTTCCTTTTGTGGCGGTTGATGATTTTCAGGTTTTACATTCTGCGGCTTTTGATGTGAAGGCATTGGCCCGCCCGGAGGTTTTATTTTAGGATGTGGCGCTAAACGCTGCTGCTCCTGTCTGGGTTGAGTTGAAGGTTGATTTGGTTGTGGCTTGGCGTGTTGCTTTTGCTGATCACGTCGCGGTTGTTCAGCCGGTTGATTCAGGTTTGGTTTATTCTGCGGCTGCGTTGGCTGAACCCTCTTCGGTTGCTGTGACGGACGATTATCCTTTTGTTGGTTTTTGGGAAGCTGATGAATCGTGGGTTGATCATGACGCGGTTGCTGCGCTGGTTGTGCTTTTCCCGGCTTACTTTGCTTCGGGGATTGAACATCTGAATGTCTCTCTTTCACAGGTTTCACCTCTTTCAAATCATACACCCTGGAAGGCGCAGGTCTTTTACTTGCACTACCATTATTTTCTATTCGTGGTCTGTACATCTGCAATTCCCCTTTGCTCATCTGCTGACCAGGCTTATTGTATTCCTTCAAAGGAACAGCATTGATCTTACCACCTGTACGTTTTTGAACCTCCGCTCTTTCCGGTCCGGTATTATACCTTACATGATTTGAATTATCGATGTATGTATTATTGATGACGGTAGAATTGTTGATGATCGTAGTAGTGTTGGATGAATTCACATAATGGTTATGAATATCTCTTCGTCCAAAATCACGATCCCTGACAAACCTCCATTGATCCCGGGGAACATTGTATGAGTTACTATAAGCAATGTTGATACTAATTCCGGGGCCAATTGGCGCCCAACCATAATAACCCTCCGATCTTCTCCAGGTCACCCAACCAGGTCCCCACTCTGTTCCCGGTACCCAAATTGGTCCGTACACAGGATCTGAATACCAGCGTCCATAGTGAAACGGTGCCCAGCCCCACGGATAATTGGAAACCCATGTCCAGCCAAAATCGGTATACACCCAATAACCATTACTCCCGTATGGTGCAAATCCGGGATCAACATTTGGGATCCACACATAACCATATTCAGGATTCTGGATCCAGCTTCCATATGGACTCAAATCATCATAGAAGATTTGAAAACTGACAGAAACTTGTGCACTTGATTTTTCGGGCATTACCCACATTCCTGATTGAATAACAAAAAACAGGAATACTATTTTAAGAGAGGATTTCATGGCTTGATGTTTTTAATGTTAAAGAAATAAGCCTTAGAAGAAGAACAAATCGTGAGATGAATTTTAAAAATGACTCATCTCTTCTTTTTATTCAACATAGCCCAGACTCCAACAACAATTACCAGCACGGCCAAAGCGCCCCATCCATACATTGGTAATCCGTAAAAATGAATCGCATTGTTTTCGTGCATCGAAATAGTTTTTCATTCATTAATTCACCACAATCGACAACTGTTAATTGTGTTATTAATAGAAACGTAAAATCCAACATCAAAATTGCCCCAATTCTCTTAATATTATATTACATAATTCAGACAGATTGTTACAACTTTCACACATTTTTCATTGGTAACACTCAAAATTTAAAAATTTACGATTGGTTCAGAAAATATTCGAAAAATACAGGTTTAAAAAAAATCTAAATTATCAAATCACCATTTCAAGATGCTCAAGAAGAATGGTTCAAAAAATAAATCCGGTTTAACAAAAGTATCCATTGCATCTTTGCGTGATTTAAAATCACGAAAACATACAATGGATACTACCTAATAATTCAACAACACTTATTTACAGGATCACAACAAGGTTCTTTCTTCTTTTCAGCATAAACAGTTACACTGAATATTCCGACACCGGCATTTTTGTATTCCGCAAGTTCAGCTTCGTTGAGATATTCTTTCAGGATATCATCCGGCACATGGATTGATTTTTCTTTTTGGATAATAATATTTTCAAAACCTGCATCCTTTATCATCCCGAGATAGTTATCCTTCTGAACTGCACCGGAAATACATCCTGCATACATTTCAGCGGTGCGTAACAAAGATGGCGGTAATGTGCCTTTCAGTACTATGTCTGAAATACTAAAATGTCCACCAGGTTTCAACACTCTATAAATTTCTGCAATCGCTTTTTGCTTTTCAGGAACAAGATTCAACACACAATTGCTTACGACAACATCAGCGATCGCGCTGGTCACCGGCATTTTTTCAATATCACCCAAGCGAAATTCAACATTATTAAAATTCAATTTGTCCGCATTCATTCTTGCCAGCGCGATCATGGCTTCGGTCATGTCAATGCCGATGACTTTTCCGGTTTCACCTGTTTCCGCACGTGCGACAAAACAATCATTGCCTGCGCCGGAACCAAGATCAATCACAACATCTCCTTTTTTGATCTTCGCGAATTCGGTTGGAAGTCCGCAACCCAGTCCCAGATCAGCACTTGCCTGATATCCTTCCATTTTTGAATAATCATCAGCCATCAGATGATACACCTCATCCGAACAGCAAGTTGATCCGCAACATGAACTTGCATTGGTATCCTTATCCTGCGTCGCGATCTCCGTATATTTCTCTCGAACCATTTTTTTAATTTCTTCTGCAGTTTGCATTTTTTTGTGTGTTTAGTGGTTAGTGCTTGGAGGTTAGTGCTTAGTGCTTAGTTTTCAGGAAGTATTTATTGATGTTTAGTCAAACAGCTATATGATAAATGAATGCTTATGAAGTCTTGCTTATCTCAAGTCCAATTTAAAATCTATCCACTAAGCACTAACCACTAAGCACCAGTCTATCGTAATATTACGTTAGAATTAATCAAAAAAAATCAACAACACTTTTTTCCCTGTTTCATGCTTTTGAATAGAGTATCCAGCACCTGGCTGGCGAGTTCCCATTCCTTTTCATTGATACAGTAACAGGTTTTTACTCCTTCAATTTCTCCTGTAATAAGTCCGGCGCTTTTCAGTTCTTTTAGATGCTGACTAATGGTAGACTGAGACAGAGGAAGTTCATCAACAAGATCACCACAAATGCAAGACTGACGCTGAACCAGAATTTGCAGAATCGCAACTCTTGCCGGGTGTGCCAATGCTTTCGCATAGCGCGCGATGCGGTTATCTTTTAAAGTAAACTCCTCTGTTTTGGTGATTCCCATCGTAACTAATCTATCGCAATATTACGATAAAAGATTTCTTTTGTCAAGTGTTTCTGGAAAATAAAATTAAAGATGCTCAAAAATAAAGGATTAGCCCATCCTCTCCCTTTTGATCAGATAAGGTAAAAGGACATGACGATAGCCTTCATTGATATCTGCCTCCACAAAATCAATCCGGTACTGACCGCAACGGAGCTTCAAGTCCTTTTTATAATTGGCCATGGCTTCAATGTAAGTACTTCGGATTTCATTGCTATGAACTTTAACCTGCTCACCGGATTCTACATCGACAAATAAATAAGGCCTGTTGTCAAAATTAAAATCCTCTTCTCTCTTTTTATCCGTTACATGAAATAGAACGACCTCGTGCTTGTTGTGTTTTAAATGTTGCAATGCTGAGAATAAATCATCAGTTTTCTCTCCGCTTTCCATCATGTCACTAAACACAATTACC
>CAYMMN010000333.1:0-3993 GCA_964391495.1 uncultured Flavobacteriales bacterium
ATTCAAAAAAGGATAAGACACCTGACATGTTCCGTAAATACGGAAAGTTCATTGAGTCATTGAATGGAAGATATATCACTGCTGAAGATGTTGGTACCAACACTTCTGACATGGTGTATATCCGCGAAATGACCAAACACGTAACAGGTTTGCCTGAAAACATGGGTGGTGGTGGAGATCCTTCACCGGTTACCGCTTATGGTGTTTTCATGGGATTGAAAGCGGCTGTTAAAGAAAGCTTCGGCAGTGATGACCTGAAAGGCAAAAGGGTTATGGTTCAAGGTGTGGGTCACGTAGGGGAGAACCTCGTGAAGCATGTTACTGAACAAGGCGCTAAAGTCTTTATTACTGACATCAACCAGGAGCAACTCAACGCGACTGCAAAAAAATATGGTGCTGAGATTGTTGCATCCGATGCTGTTTACGACATGGATGTCGACATTTATTCTCCATGTGCTTTAGGAGCAACCTTGAATACAGAAAATATCAATCGCTTGAAATGCGCTGTTGTTGCTGGTGCAGCAAACAATCAGCTGGCAGATGAAAACATTCATGGAAAGATGCTTTCTGAAAAAGGAATATTGTATGCGCCGGATTTCCTGATCAATGCAGGTGGTTTGATCAATGTATACTCTGAGCTGAAGGGTTATGATCGCAAATCAGCTATGGAGCATACAGAACAGATCTATCACACAACCCTTGAGATCTTCAAGAAAGCGAAAGCTGAAAATATTACAACTATTGCTGCAGCTAAGAAAATTGCAGAAGAGCGTATCGCAATTGCACGCTCAGTATAATTGATTGTCATCACGAAACCGGTCGGGTACTCCCTGGCCGGTTTTTATTTTACGTTCTTACCCTACACCGGAAATTAAACCAGGAATTCATTATGCTCAGCAGAAGACAATTACGAATCAAAGTGCTTCAGGCTCTTTATGCATTTTTCCAGGCGGAGAAAACCGATTTGGCAATGGCGGAACGGGAATTGTTTCGTTCCATTGACAAGGTTCATGAATTGTACATTTACATTTTACTTTTATTAAAGGAGCTTGCATTTGTTGATCAGACAGACGCGGATGATTTGCATCTGAAATTTTTTCCGAAAGAGGAAGAGCTGAATGCTATTATCCGATTGCATGAATTGAAGTTTATCCAGGAGCTTAACGAAGATAAATTTTTTAATAATGCGTTAACAAAAAGTAAATTGACCTGGCAGACCAAGCAGGACTTAGTCCGTAAGCTGTATCTGGAAATAAAAAAATCAGAAGAATACAGAGCATTACTGACTATTGCGGATTCCAGTGAAAAAGACTTTCTCTGTGAGGTGATTAAGAAATTTATTCTTTCTTCAGAAGCTTTGCAGCATGAAATAGAGGAAGAGAACATTTTCTGGCTGGATGATTTTGATTTTATATGCCACATCATCATCCGGAACATCCGTTCGTTTTACGATACCGGAAAAATGGAGCTTACACCTCTGTACAAGGATGAGGAAGATGATCGTTTGTTTGTGAGAACACTCTTTACCAAAACCATACTGAACAATCAGGAATACGAACAGGCGATCAGTGAACGAACCAAAAACTGGGAAGTTGACCGGATCGCTCTGATGGACATTCTTATTTTGAAAATGGCTTTGTCGGAGCTGGTGAACTTTCCCGGCATTCCGGTGAAAGTTTCAATCAATGAATACATTGATATTTCCAAAGAATACAGCACTCCAAAGAGCAAACAATTTGTAAACGGTGTAATTGATAAACTTGCACTCGATTACAAAGAACAGGGGAAAATAGTCAAAACCGGTAGAGGATTGATAGGCTAAGATTTGAGTTCATTTTTATTCAAATCATTTCCACTTTAAAGAAAATAATATTCAATACTCACTAATAAGAAATCACTCAAAAAAGTATTTTTGTACCATGAAAATGAAATCATTCAGAATCTTTCTACTTCTCTCATTCATGACCTGGATGAGCATCGGATGCAAGTCGGGAAATTCAGGTGATGCGTCTTCACAGGAGCAGACCATTAATCCGGATGTTGTGCAAAATCCTTCTTCCGCCACAGGCAATCAGAAAGGTCTTGTCCCGGCTTATGAATTTGCCGATACTATTCACGATTTCGGAAAAATTGTACAGGGAGAGAAGGTCTCATTTGCTTTCCGCTTTAAAAATTCCGGGACCGGTGATCTTGTTATCCGTGCTGCTCAGGGTAGTTGTGGTTGTACAGTTCCGGAGTGGCCGAAGGATCCGATCAAACCGGGCGGAAGCGGAATAATCAATGTTACTTTCAATAGTGAGGGTAGAGAAGGGATGCAACACAAAACAATCACCCTCATTGGAAACACGATGCCGAATACTTACATGCTAACCATTACCGGGGAAGTTGTAAAACCGGAGGGTAATCAGTAATAAAATATATTCTAACCAAACACTAAACAAACAAACGAACATGCTTTCAATACTTCTACAGGCTAGCGGACAGGGCGGTGGCATTATGCAAATTGTATTCCTGGTTTCGATTATTGTCGTATTTTATCTTTTCATGATTCGCCCACAGGTGAAAAAGCAAAAGGCCGAAAAGGAATTCCGTGAAACACTTACCAAAGGAGCTAAGGTTGTAACCATTGGTGGAATTCACGGAAGAATTGTCGAAGTAAACGACAAGACTTTCATGGTCGAAATCGACAACAATGTAAAAGTCAGAGTTGAAAAATCTGCTGTATCCGCTGACGCAACCCGCGCATTGGATGCCGGCACTCCGGCTAAACAATCTTGATTTTTAGTCAGGGTTCGAGCGGGGCAATCTTTTTTGTATACTTGACATTCAAAGACTGAATTCGTGATCGAATCGCCGCAAAATCCAATACATCATGATCCTGCGGGACGCCTGAAATTAAAAAGGCGCCTGACGGTGAGCATGATTTGTTTTTTTATCGCGACGATATTCTGGTTATTGATTTCACTGTCTCACGATTACCCAACAGCATTGACATTTCCGATTACTTACCGGAATTTACCCGGGAAGAAAGTTGTGGTTAATGATCTTCCGGAAACAATTACTGTGCAGGTAAAAACTTCCGGGTTCAAAATTCTGTCCTATGATTTTCAGAAGCAGAAAAAAGCCATAGAAGTTGATGTCGCAGGAAAGTTGAAATCAAATGAGCAGTTTCTCGGTGATGTTTTGGCAATTCCCATGTCTTCTTTCACACCGGATTTTACCCGACAGTTAGGCAATGAGATTGACATCCTTTCGTATGAACCTGATTCTATAGTATTCAATTTCAGTGACAGGATTCAAAAGAAGCTTCCGGTAAAACTGGATGCAAACATTTCTTTTGAAAAGCAGTATGATTCCTCTGCAAGAGTGACAATAATACCGGATAGCATTATCGTATCCGGTCCTCCATCGGTATTGAGCACTATGGAATATGTTCAGACAGAAAAACTAAAAATTGAGAGAGTAAAAAGTACCATCCAGCAAACTGTAAAAATACCATCCAGCAAGCTTTTGACATTTAGCGCGGAAAGTGTTACAGTAAAAATTCCGGTTGAAAAATTCACGGAAGGAAGAACCGAGGTAATGATTCACCCGATGAATGTAGCCGGCGGTTTTTCGCTTAAAACATTTCCTGACAAAATCACCATACGATATCAGGTTGCCTTGAGCCGTTATAACGATGTGCATCCCGGACAGTTTGATGCCGTAGTAGACGCCGGTAAACTGGAAGAACAAACTCTTGACAAATTACCGGTTCAGTTAATCACTGTTCCGCCATTTATCAGGGCTATATTTATAGAACCTGAGAAAGTGGATTATATCCTTCGGAAAAAATGAAAGTTGTAGGAATCACCGGTGGTATAGGAAGCGGAAAGAGTGTTGTTTCCATGGTTTTTCGTCAGCTTGGAATTCCTGTTTATGATTCTGATGCCGAAGCAAAATTGCTTTACGACAAATTTCCGGAATTGAGAGATGCTGTTCGTAAACAAATAG
>CAYMMN010000334.1:0-3992 GCA_964391495.1 uncultured Flavobacteriales bacterium
GTATTTCTGCACTTGTTGCAGCTGTTGCTCTGATGTTTGCTTCGTGTAAATCACATGAAAAATGTCCGGCATACGGTCATTCCGGTACTCCAAAGCACACAAAAGAAATCAGGAGTTAATCCTGATTTTTGAAAAATATCCAGCGAACCCATACCAGGTTCGCTTTTCTTATTTTAAGAGCATTGTATTTATTGAAGATTTATCCTTGAACAATTATTTCCAAAGAAATTGAATTGTTTGCTTCAGGTCAGGGTGCAGACTTAATGCTACAGGACAAGTTTCCGCAGCCTTAACAAGGATCGCTTTTTCTTTTTCTGAATACTGAATTGCAGGCATCTCAAAATCAATCTGAACTTCCGCCACTCTTCTTGGGTTCGAGGCCATAATTTTTGTGATTCGTAACTCTGTCCCGTCTATGTTGATTTGGTGAGTTCTTGACGCGATGCCCATCAAAGTTGCCATGCAGCTTCCAAGGGATGCGGCAAGTAAATCTGTTGGTGAAAAATATTCTCCTCTTCCCTGATTATCAGGTGGTGCATCCGTCATGATTTTCACCTGCGATCTTACATGTGTGGCTTCGGTTCGGAGTTCTCCGAGGTAGATTGTATGTACTGTTTCCATGTCACGAAAATAGGCAATGAAAATGATTGAAGTGGCATACTCATAGGGAAATAGAAAAATGTAAAAATAGAGCCGGGTGTTTTTGGGTTCATGTTTACATTACCATGATAATCCTATGCTTAGGTTTTCTTCCTTTTGTTCAGAGATAATAAGAATCGGGAAGAATTAACGAAGCTTTCAGAGACCCCGCTTAATGATTTAATGGAATTTGTGTAGTTTTGTATTCCAGACTATATGAAGAATTATCTATTCATTCTTGGATTGCTTTTTTCGGTTCAACTTTTTGCGCAGGATTCACTTCGTGTTGCACAAGATGATGTTACAATTCTCTATAGAAATGAAGCAGAAGGTGGATTGAATGTGCATTCATCCGGATTTGGAATTACGTTTCGGAGAGGCTGGCATGTAACAGGCTATAAGAAACGATTGATTGATATAGACTTCGTGTCGATCCGTCATCCTAAACAGTATAAGCAGCCCAATCCATACTATCCGGATTCGCGCCCGTTTTTTTATGGCAAGTTGAATTTTGTGTATTTGCTGAGAGGCGGAGTGGGTCGGCAACACATTCTTTTTTCCAAGGCTGAAAGAAGTGGAGTAGAAGTCCGATACAACTATTGCGCAGGACTGGATCTTGGAATTACCAAGCCTGTCTATCTGGAAATTTTGATCGATAGTCCGTATGATTCACTGGTTAAAGTAATCGATACAAGAAAGTATGATCCGAATGATCCCAAGCAACAGGCTGTGGAGAATATTTATGGTCCAGGTCCTTATTTCAACGGGCTCGGAGAACTGAAAGTGTATCCTGGTGTGTATGGAAAATTTGCACTTTCTTTCGAATATGCAGGGTGGCAACAAAAGGTTACCGCGATTGAAGCCGGAGTTGTTGTAGATTATTTCCCCAAAGCGATTCCCATTATGGCTTATAATAAGAATGAGAATTTATACGTGAATTTTTACATCTCCTTATTGTGGGGTGGAAAATGGTGATTGCGTTTTAACATATTGCCGGAATTATCAGGAAGAAGATGGATTTAACAGCAGAAACAAGTAACGCAAAACCACGCAAGCCGGATTGGCTGAGGGTGAAACTTCCTATTGGTGAAGAGTACCGTAAGGTGCGCGAAATTGTAAGTGATCATAAACTACACACAATTTGCCAGAGTGGAAATTGCCCGAATATGGGTGAATGTTGGGGTGCCGGTACCGCAACATTTATGATCCTTGGAAATGTATGTACACGTTCCTGCGGTTTTTGCAATGTTGCTACCGGAAGACCAGAGGCTGTAGATCCTTTTGAACCCTTACGTGTGGCAAAATCTGTCAAGCTGATGGGAGTGAAACATTGTGTTATCACCTCTGTTGATCGTGATGATCTTGCAGATGGAGGATCACAGATCTGGGTGGAGACGATTCAAAAGATCAGGGAATATTCACCGGAAACAACACTAGAAACACTCATTCCCGACTTCCAGGGTAAATGGGAAAATCTGCAACGTGTTTTGGATGTGCGTCCGGAGGTGATCTCTCATAATCTGGAAACGGTACGCCGGCTCACCAAGCAGGTGAGGGTGCAGGCGAAATACGAAAGAAGTCTGGAAGTATTGAAAAGAATCAGTGATGCCGGCATCGCTGCGAAATCAGGTATCATGCTGGGGTTGGGAGAAAGTAAAGAAGAAGTGTTGGAGTCAATGCAGGATCTTCGTCAATCCAATGTATCAATACTTACATTGGGACAATACCTTCAACCAACCAGTGAGCATCTGCCTGTTGTAGAATTTGTACATCCGGATGTATTTGCTGAATTTAAAAAAGCCGGAATGGAAATGGGTTTTCGTGTAGTAGAAAGCGGACCATTGGTTCGTTCCAGTTATCATGCGGAGAAACATCTTTTGTAAAATCATCAAGCCGTTAATTTTGATTCCCGGCATTAATATTATTCACTCTTCCCCGATGATGATGAATCGTAGAGATTCATTAGTTCACAAAAAATATATTAAAATCAATTTTGTATGAAAAAAACGCGTGTCGCTATTAATGGTTTTGGCAGGATTGGCAGGATGACAGCAAGAATGCTGATGTTGAGGGAGAATGTAGAATTAGTAGCAATTAATGATCTAACAGATAACCTCACACTCGCACATCTTTTCAAATACGATTCCATCCATGGCAAATTTTCGGGTGAGGTAAAGTTTGATGAAAAGTACCTGACCATTGACGGATATAAAATTCTGAGTTTATCAGAAAGAGATCCTGCAAAGCTTCCCTGGAAATCCTTAGATATCGATGTGCTGCTTGAATGTACAGGAATTTTTACTGACAAGGCAGGCGCTGAATTGCATTTAAAAGCAGGGGCCAAGAGGGTAATTCTTTCTGCTCCGGCGAAAGGAAAAGAACCGGTGAAGACAATAGTTTTGGGAGTTAATGACGAATTGATTTTACCAACGGATACAATTTTGTCGAATGCATCTTGCACGACTAATAATGCAGCTCCGATGTTAAAAATACTGGATGAGAAGTGGGGAATTGAATCCGCATTTGTCACCACTATTCATGCCTATACAGGAGATCAGAACATTCATGATGCACCACACAAAGATTTAAGAAGAGCCCGGGCAGCTGCTGTATCCATCATTCCAACTTCGACAGGAGCAGCCAAAGCACTTGGAGATGTTTTACCACATTTACAGGGGAAACTTGGTGGAGCAGGAATCCGCGTACCGACCCCTGACGGATCGCTAACAGATGTGACTTGTATTTTGAAGGCGCATCCGAGTATAGAGGAAATAAATGCCGCGTTCAAGGAGGCTTCTGAGACTTACTTCAAAGGAATCCTGGAATACACTGTAGATCCGATTGTTTCAATTGATATTGTTGGTAATCCGGCTTCCTGCATTTTTGATTCTCAATTGACAACCGTACTTGGATCGATGGCAAAGGTTGTGGGCTGGTATGATAATGAAATGGGCTATAGTAACCGTTTGGCGGAGCTTGTGGTGAAAATCGGACAATAAGGCAGTCTTTTTTAATTTCATTGCCAAAGTTCTTTTTTGAATTTATGTAATTGTTTATCAATTATATAAGTCCATTTTGTGAAATTTTCGTTGAATAAGATTCTATTTGAGCCAGAAGGTGAGTATAGGTTCATTGTACCTACCCATTAGTTTTTTACCAAGAAAGTTGAATTTTTTTCTGATAAAATATGCGCAATTCAGACTGATTTAGGCCATTCCGGCGGATTATTATAAATTTAACGTACATTAACGAATAATATCCGGTTAGAATCGTTTCTTTGATCAGGAAATGCTATATGGTTTTTTCGCACCATTCACAGGTTTTCTGCCAATGCGACCATCACTTGCAAATGG
>CAYMMN010000335.1:0-3976 GCA_964391495.1 uncultured Flavobacteriales bacterium
GTACAACCTGATTCATAACAATATCGTGATGAATACCACCAATGTAAATTCAACCGGTGGTGGAGGAATTCGTTCCGGTGATGGAAATCCGACTATCCTTAACAATGTCATTTGTCACAACCAGGGAAAATATGGTGGCGGAATCGTTTTAAATTATTGCCAGGGAAGGGTAGAGAACAATCTGATCGCTTATAATTCGGGAGGACAATCTTACGGTGGTGGCGGTTTGTGGGGAACCGGCGTGGATTCAAATACTGTTGTACATGTCATCAACAACACCATCGTGAACAACCAGGTAACAGGCACAGGTACTTATGCCGGTAAAGGCGGTGGCATTTTTGTGTTCTCGATTAAATTTGATTTACAAAACAATATCATCTGGGGAAATACACAATCTGCGGGAGGTCCTATCCACACATATTTCGGTGGTGTAGTCAGAGCGAGTCATTGCGATATTGAAGGAGGTTATCCAGGCACTTCTAATATCGATGTGAATCCGCTTTTCGCGAATACATCTTCTTTCCTCTTGTCGATTGGTTCACCTTGTATTGATGCGGGGACACCCGGTTCTGTCTTTTTTGATCCGGAATCTGAATCTATCGGAGTGGCACAGTTTCCTTCTCTCGGAACTTTGCAAAATGACATGGGTGTCTATGGCGGACCGTTGGCGATGATTTTGCCTGCATGTGCGGGTGTTGCTACAGGAATCTTATCGCCATCCCAGAAAAATAATTTTTCTGTAGATGTATATCCCAATCCTGTGCACAAGGATCAGGTGATGATAAAGGCAAGCAGCAATACGGGGAAAGAAATCGTTTTGCTCATGTATGATTATTCGGGAAGAGAAATTTTGCAAAAGAAATTTTCTTCAGAATCACTTAGCCAGGGCGAAATACTCAACCTGCAAGGCTATAGCAATGGGATATATACTATCCGTTATATGTGCGGCGATGTTCAGAAAGTGTTAAAGCTAATCATCGCACGAAACTAAAGAGTCATGCCCACACTCACTCCCACACTCACTCCCACACCCACACCCACACCCACACTCACCCTCACCCTCCTCTCCCTGCTTCTTTGTATCATGACAAAAGCTGAAATACCAACCATGCAAAAAGATCTAATGGATTTCTGGTTGGGTGACTGGAATTGTGCCTGGGGTGATTCGGTTCAGGCGACAAATCACATATCACGGATTCTCGATAACAAAGTGATTGAAGAGAATTTTCATTACAGTGATGGAACCTTCATCGGGAAAAGCTGGAGCATGTTTGATTCAACAACTTCTAAATGGAGACAAACCTGGGTGGATAATGCGGGAGCTTATCTGGTGTTCACCGGGAGAAAAGAAGGCGATGTAGTGATTTTTGAAGGAGATGAAAGTGTGACAAAAAACGGACAGAAGAATTACAGACGTATGATATTCTTTTCGATAAAAAAGGACAGTTTTGAGTGGGACTGGCAGAGCTCTGCTGACCGACTCAACTGGAAATCGTTATGGCATATTTCATATACACGAAAATAAAATTCTCACATAAAAACTATTTCACCACTTATGAAACCAAACATCGACATGACGTATTTCGGAAATGAGGAAGCACCCGTAGAACGCGGATTAAAACAATTGTATTTTATCCTTTGGACCATGGGAGAAAATTTTCCTGCACACAAAAGTTTTACAAATGCCGATTTGCAGCGCCATGAAAATTATATTCGCCAGGCATACAAAGACGGACGTTTGTTGATGGCCGCTTTGTTTGAGAACGGCAGTGGCTTCATTACCCTGGTGGAAGCTGAGACGGAATATGAAATTCATAAATTCGTGAGAAGTAATCCTGATGTAGCTGAAAAAAGGATCCAGGCAAGAATTAAATCCTGCAAACCTGTTTTCTGGAAAAGTTTTAATTGATTGTCTGAAAAATTTATTTCGAATAATAAAAAATCAAGGGTTCATTTTTTGAAATGAACCCTTGTCGCTTAGTATTCGTCTAAATTTTTTATTTTTTTTCTATTGAATTCAACTTAGAAATTTTGACAAAATGATATCCTCCCTTTTCAGCTCCCCAAACCTGTTCATCTTTGTCATTGTACCCGCGATCCCATGAAATCAATTCGTTTGCAGTGATGCTGACTTCAGATGTAGCATAGGCTGCACCTTTGCGGTCACTCGGGCATTTTTTACCATCGGTGCCACCTGAGAATGAATCCTTGTCTTTCCTGGTCAGGTAAACGGAACATCCTTCTTTTTCGCTGAGGCTGTCGGTGCTCAGTTTTTCAACTTCTTCAGGCTTGTGTGTAAAACGAAGCGGATTACTGAGGGTGTAAACCACGCTTTCAAATTTGCCTTTATCGTTTTCTTTCAGGTGATATACACGTTGGCGATAAGGTTGGTCAATATAGCTGGCAACTGCCTGTTCTACATAGAACCAGAATCCGTCTTTTCGGTCGTTCCAAATGGGTATAATCTGCAGTCGGATGTCGAAATAATTCGCAGTATCTTTGAGGTGTTGCGCTTCACTCGAATAGGACCCTGCCATCCATTCTGAAAGAGTTTTCAGTTCTTCGGATTGTGCATGGCTATTTTGCGCAACAGAACAAAATAAAATAAATGCAAGGATGCGGAAAGTAGATTTCATACGCTTATTTTGCAGGCAAAATAGAAATTATTCCTGAAGCCTGAATACCCTGATTTGTATTTCTCAATGGGAGTTTTTTTGGAACATTAATTATTGAATTGTATGTCAATGCAAAAGCTGAATCACCTCGTTTTTTTTCTGACTGTGTTTTTCTGCGCAGCCACTGTGCCTTCAGCCATGAGTCAAAAGGTGCGCTGGTCCCAGCCAATGGCAGATAACAGTAAATTTGGATACCTGAAAATAATAGGTTCGGACGGAGATGGTTTTTATGTTTTGCGGAGTAATCTCTCGTTGAGTTCAACAAAGGATAGATCCGGATTTAAGAGCAGGAAATATCTTTTGCAATATTATAGGATGGAACTAAACCTGCACTGGGAACAGGAACTAACGGCCCCTGCCGAAGGTGGAAAAATCGCTGATGTTCAGGTGATGGATGATAAGGTGCTTGTTCTGTTTTATACGCACGATAAAGCAAGTAAAAAATATAATTTTTATGTTCAGTTTATAAATGCCTCCGGTAAATGGCAAGACACGGCTGTATTGCTGGATGATTTTTCTGCGGATGATTTTGATGAAGAGAATAAACCGGGAATATTGCTATCACACGATCAGACGAAATTTGCTATGTCGTATCGTAAATTTCAAAAGGATCAGGAAGTGCAGGCTTTCATGGTTGTAGTCGCGGATAATAACCTCCGAATTTTGTACCGTAAAGAAATACAAGTCCCTCTCGCGATCCGGTATTTTGTACCGGTGACGGCGGTCTTGTCTGATTCCGGAAATTATTTTGTCTTGGGAATAAAATTCACCACCGATAAAAAAGTGAAAGCTCCGGGGGAAAGCTATTACCAGTTGGTTGGATACAATCTGAAAGAAGATCGGGTGATTGATAGGGAAGTGAAGATCCAGGACAAGTTCCTGACCGATGTGGCGATATCAAGCGATAACTTCAATCACAAAATTGTTGTGGCAGGATTTTATTCCGATAAAACAACTTATTCTACAGCAGGTATATTTTCCTGTTCATTTGAAGAAGATAGTCTGAAAGATCAGCAGGTGACGAATTCACCGTTCCCGGCAGCGTTTCTTCAGAAGTTTGTCGGTGATAGAAAAGAAAATAAAAACAAAGAACTCGTTAATTACTCCATCGACCGACTGGTACTAAGAAAGGATGGGGGAGCTGCAGTGGTGGCAGAATCCTATTATGAAACCTCGAGAACGTATTGGGATTATTATACGCAAACAGTTACCAGTCACTATTATTACCACTTCGGGAACATCATGATTCTTTCCGTAAATCCTGATGGAAATATTCTCTGGAGTACGGTGTTTAGCAAAGA
>CAYMMN010000336.1:0-3952 GCA_964391495.1 uncultured Flavobacteriales bacterium
GGGTTTACCATAAAAGATCATACGAATCCCGGTCTGCTTCTCAATATCCGCCATTTTTTTTTCATAGATGGATGCCATGGTACCATTTGGATCAATCAACATGATCATCCAATCCCGAAGTGATTTTATTTGATGAATGGAAACGATCGTTTCGAGGATCTGGTCAAATCCGTACAAATCTTTTCCTTCAAAAAGTGTGGGTCGGTCAGGTTCATGAAAAGCAAGGGACAACAGAACATTTGGATGATCCTGAATTTCTTTTCTAAACCATTCCGGAACAGGATGCTCCTCAAGTGAAGGAAGATATGCTGGAATGACAATTGATTTTGACTGAATAAATTCGGGTAATTCAGGTGCTTGTTGTACAAATATTATTTTATCTGCATCCCGCATTATACGTAAAGTGGAATTCCTTTTATGATCTCTCAGGTTGTGCTGAGTATAAAAAAGTTTTTTTCCTAAAATTTTTACAAAGCGGCCGAGGGTTGCTTTAACAGGTTTACTGATGTGAATATGGATAATACCTGCTGTCAAAAATTCAAAAAGGATTCTGAACCAGTTCCCGCTTTCGCCATGAATGCCATACCATCTTCTCTTACGGATGTCAAGTACAGAAATTTGAAGATCCCGTACATCCTTTGAAAGTAACAACAAACGCGAAAGGTGTGTAGATACACCACCGGGTGGAACGGGCATTGGACCGATCAGAAGAATTTTTTTACGGCCTTTGCTCATTCCTGTTGATTAATTTACTGATGAGTTCCAGATAATTTGATACCACTTTCGGAGCGGTGAATTCTTCAGAACGTCTCCGGATTTGTATTGCATCCAGCGGATGTTTTAAAGCCTCCGAAATTGCTGATGCAAGACGTTTGTGATCATGGACAGGCACAAGTGCTCCATACTTACCATCGCCCAGAATTTCCGCAGAACCTCCCGGACAATCCGTACTAACGACCTGGCAACCAGCAGCCATGGCTTCTACCAGGACAAACGGAAGACCTTCATATTCCGAGCACAACACGAAAACTGAGGCATAGTTCATCCATGACATTGGATTTGAAATGAACCCCGGTAAGCTGATTGATTCATTTATGTTCAATTCATCGGCCAGCTGCAGCAATTTCGTCCGTTCTTCTCCTTCTCCGAGAATGATCAGGCGTGCATTCAATTCTTTTACAAGCATTGCAAATGCACGCATTAAAGTTGGAAAATCCTTACTGGGCGCAAGTCTTCCTGCAGACATAATTACCGGACCTTTTTTATCGCGGAAGAAAGGATGATCCGGAACAGAAAAATTTGTTGGTTGAACAGTATTCGGTAAGACCGGATTGTAAATAATATCAACTCTCCCTTTCAATTCAGGAAAACTATTCGTGAAATCCAATGCGCTTGCTGTGGATACCACCGCTACCGCATCAGCCATTGGAAAATACTTTTTGAGTAATAAACGAAACAGGATATTTCTCAATCCTTGCGCAGGGACATTTGCCGAAAACAAACTTTGCTCATTCAGAATCACCGGAACGTTCAATCTGTAGCGATGTCTTGCCATCAATACCATGAGCTGAACATGTGACTGAATTGCAATGACAACCTGCGGATTTTCTTTTCTGAGATAATTATAAAATGGCTTCCCTGCTTTTCTTGTTTTCCCTGCATGTAAATCAACTACCTTAACTGCAGGATTAAGACTACCTAAAAATTCTCCAACTGCATTTACCAGTACCATATCAACACGGATTCCCTGATCTGAGAATTCATTGGCAAGGTGGACGGCTGCCTTTTCAGCGCCACCCATTCGCAGACTACCAATAACGATTGCAAGATGAGTCAGGTTATTCAATTCAACTCCTCCCCTTCGATTCGATTTTGCTCAGTATTAAAAAAATCCCAGAAGCGTGAACCCAGCAACATTCCGAGACCAATGGAAAACGATTTATGATAAAAGGAATGATAAAACAAAAAGATCATCGGTATCATCGCCATGAAGATATATAGACAGGACTTTCTTCTGTCACCGGAGATATTTCTGTCCAATGCAGTCCAAAATAAATAAATGAGTAAAAGAAAACTGATGAGTCCCGGCAAACCCCAGTAGATCCACAATTGAAAAAAAGCATTGTGTGCTGCCATAGCCACATCGGTAGTAAAACGATTGGTGATACCCGCTGCAACGGCCCAACCATGCCAGTAATTCCCGGCACCGATTCCTGTGAGCGCATATTGATCAATATTGTTCAGTACTGCAGTATATACTTTTGTTCGGGAATCCGTTTCCTGTAACTCAGCAAATCGAAGAATGGATCCGAGTCGAACCCAAACCACATCAGGTACTGCTACAAAAAGAAAAATCAGGAGAATGATTGAAGGAAGAACCCAGGCTCGAAGATTAATTTTTGATTTGTAAACAAAAATCAAAATGGAAACAAAAAAGATAATGGCTCCGGTGCGTGAAGCCGGAAGAAATACGCCAAGAATAGATGGAACAGTGAGAATCGCTAGTACAGTTCTCTTCCATCGGACTTTTTCATAATACATCCAGATCAAACCAATCAATGCGCCAATGGATGAGAAATATGAAATGTCATTCAGGTTACCGCGAAGGAAGAAGGTTTCAAATGCCTGGATACGCGCACGGGAGGCATCGTAAAAGCCTTCCGCAGAAAAACTACGCAACATGGGGACTGTTCCGAAAATCAGAATGAATGATTGAAAAGCGCTGGCAAGAATAAATGTGAACAAAGCGATATCAAATGCTGTTTTATCACGACACAGAACAGCAATACAAAATATTCCAAGCGTCATGTTCAGATAACGGAAAATAAAATCATAGGAAGCAAAAGGATGCATTGTTTCCATGAAAATACATACGAGAGCAAATACAATAGATGCGATAAAATATTTGCTCGAGAATAACCGCAATAGAGTTTTGAGTCGTGTGAGTCCGATGTATAAAAAAGTAAACCCGAAAATCATGAAGGGAGTACTTGCTGTACCGACATAAGGCAGATTGGCTTCAAAATAAATACTGAACACAAGCATGAAAATCAAAATCCTGTCGAACAGAGAGGATCTGATTTCAAAACGAGGTTGTGCAAGCGCCATTTCAATCACAAGGCGAATTTATGAATTCACCCTGATTTTGCGTCATGAAAAACAGGAAACTATTGGATTATACGGAAGCAGAATCTCTGGTGAATCAAATTATCCTGATATTCTCGCTGAGAAAAATTCAGACAACACTCGCTGAAATTTTCAGCTTCCTTTTTATAAAACGGTATCCAATGACATTCAGGATGATGAGCCCTGCTGAAGATGCTATGGAGGCTCCCAGAATACCAAAAGCAGGAATGAGAATAATGTTCATCAGAGACTGAAAAAAGAATGCCGCGATGTAAAAAACAAGAAACATCTTTTGATTGCCGGTCATGGTGAGCAATCCTCCGACCATTCCCGTTACAGCGTTTGCCAATTGTCCGATAATGAGAATAATCAAGGGTAGATATGCCGCTGAAAAAGCGTCGCCAAAAAATCCAAGCAACCATTTACCGCTTGCGAGTAAAACCACTGCGATTGGAACTGTGATCAACAAAATTTGTCTTGATCCTTCATGCACAAGTTTTTGAAGACGAATCACCTGACGCTTATCCCACAATGCGGCGATCTTCGGCATAAAGACATAATCTGTAACCGACAATCCCAGTGCGACGAGCGTGGAGATTTTCACCGCCGCGCCATAGATTCCGGCTTTTGTATTTCCAAGGAAATAACTCACAAACAAGATATCACTCTGCTTGAGCAACATGTTTAAGAGTGTGCTGATAAAGATAATCGCTGAAACACTGGTCCACAATCCTGTGCGGACCGTACTTTCAGCCGGTGGAACGAGTTGGGTAATCGTTCGTCCGGCTTTTTTGTTGATATAAATACAAACGACAACAGTACACAG
>CAYMMN010000337.1:0-3942 GCA_964391495.1 uncultured Flavobacteriales bacterium
CCTGAGTTCCTACCTCATCTTCATGTCTTCTCGTTTTCAATTCGACCTGTGCAATCGCTGCAATCGAAGCCAGTGCTTCTCCGCGAAAACCTTTGGTGCGGATAGAAAACAAATCGTCAGCGGAACGGATTTTTGAAGTGGCATGTCTCGCGAACGACAGACGCGCGTCAGTCGGACTCATGCCGCAACCGTCATCAGTTATTTGCAATAATGTTTTTCCTGAATCCTTAACGTAGAGTTCTATTCTTGTACTACCGGCGTCAACAGCATTCTCCAATAGCTCCTTCGCAGCGGAAGCAGGCCTTTGAATCACTTCTCCAGCTGCGATCTGATTGGCAACTGTATCCGGTAACAATCGAATAATATCTGACATCTGCTGATTATCAGCGCATTATATTTACCAACGCTGATCATGCGAATTTACGAATATTTGAAGAACCCTCATCACCTTGGCCCAAACCCTTTTCATTAATTATTCCCTGATTTCGGTATGCAAATTCAATTTGAAGTTTACTATATTAGCATCTGTACCTAAGAAACTCATGATGAACAGAAAATTAAATAAAGCAGAAGCAGGATACCATATGTTACAATTACTTTCTTTTGTTGATCAGGAATTCAGTGTGAAGGAAGATCTGGTTATCCGTAAATACCTCGTCGAAAATTATCCTTTTCATGTAAACCTCGATGGAGCCATCGAACATCTCAGTTTATTAAAACAGGAAGATTATATTCTCCATTTCCAAAAATGTATGGATGATTTCTACTCCGACTCAACTCCTGAAGAAAGAACCGATTTTTTAAATTTCGCAGTGCAACTGGTAAAAGCAGATGATGTGATTTCTCCGGTAGAAAATATCTACCTCAAACTTCTTTTCGACACATGGGAAAGCGAAAATGCATAGTCATATTCAAAAAAAACTAAACACTAACCACTAACCACTAACAACTAACAACTAACAACTAACACCCAAAAGCCTCCATGCCAATTCGCATCTCAAAAGACAACAACGGTCCATCAAGTCCTGATAATTTTCCGGGCGGTGGAGGAGGTGGAGGACGCGGACCGGGAGGTAATTTCATTGCAATAATTCTCGCCTTGCTTTTTAGAAATCCTAAACTTGGCTTGCTGGTTCTTGCTTTGGCAGGAGGATGGTATTTCTTTGGAGGGAATTGTAATTCCGGAGGTGGAAATAAAAGTTTATCGAATTTGTTTTCACTCGGTGCGAGTTTTGATCAGGATAAGTATGATGCCGTTGAAGTGTATGAACCTCTTGCCGACAATAAAAAGAATCCACTACCGGAAAGAGTATCACTTGAACAATATGCTCCGCAAAGACTCAATCAGGGACAACAAGGTTCCTGTGTAGGCTGGGGAAGTGGTTACGCGGCAAGAACAATTCTATATTCAAGACAGGTTGCAACGTCTCCTAAAGCCAGATTAGTTGAGGAGGGCTCTGATACAGCAGGTTCAGATTTTGAGCAAATACCTGGATTGGTTTTCAGTCCTGCTTTTACCTACAATCAGATTCATCTTCAGGGTTGCCAGGGTTCTTACATTGAAAAAGCGATGGAGAACATGAAAGAAGTTGGTGCTCTTCCCTTGACTGAATTCGAATATACCGATGAAGATTGTTCCCGCCAGCCTGATGATCAACAAATACAAAAAGCTTCTCAGTTCCGAATCAAAGGTGCGCAACGTCTTACCAAAAGCGGAGATGATTACAAAGTGGACATGCTCGCTATCAAACAAAACCTTGCGCAAGGCGCTCCTGTGGTAGTCGGGATGATGATTGGAGGATCATTCATGCAGGGAATGATGGGACAGAAAGTATGGATTCCAAGCCGTGAGGATTATGATATGTCGGGTTTTGGAGGCCATTGCATGTGTGTCATCGGCTATGATGATTATCTCGAAGGCGGAGCTTTTCAAATCATGAACAGTTGGGGACCCGAATGGGGAGAAAATGGTATCGGATGGGTTCGTTACAAAGATTTCGATTACTTCACCAAAGAAGCTTATGGTTTGTATCCAATGGGAAGCGGAAAACAATTCTCTCCCAATGAATTTGAAATGAGTATTGGTCTGGTAGAAAATGAAACACAAAGAAATATTCCATTGAGTGATGCGGGAAATGGTTTATTCCAAACAAACCAGCCTGTATCCAAAGGAACAAAATTTAAAATCGAAGCGACAAACAACACCGAGTGTTATACTTATGTATTCGGACAGGAAACTGATGGTTCAAGTTATATCCTGTTCCCATATACACCTAAACATTCTCCTTATTGTGGAATCACTGGCACAAGACTTTTTCCGAAAGATTATTCTCTTTTACCGGATAGTATCGGCAACAAGGATTTCATGGCTGTAGTCGTCACAAAAAAGCCAATTGATTATAGCGCCTTGAATGACAAAATCAACAAAAGCAAACAAACATCTTACGCCGATAAACTCCACGAAGCTTTATCGGGTGATGAAAGCCGCGCGATTCATTTTTCAGAAGAAGCAGGCAACATTAAATTTACCGGAAATAATGCCGGAGAAAACGCGGTTGTTGTTGTTTTAGAAATCAATAAAAAATGAATCCATCAGTCATGATGGATTCTTTCTTTAAAGACTTTTTTGAATTTTTCAACTTTCGGAGCAACTACAAACTGACAATACGGTTGATCTCCGTTTTGATTAAAATAATTCTGATGGTAATCTTCCGCTTTGTAAAATACAGTCATGGGAGATATTTCGGTAACCACCGGTTTATCATAAGCTCCTGATTCATCCAATTTCTTCTTGTATGCTTCAGCGAGCTGATGTTGATTCTCTGAATGATAAAATATCACAGAACGATACTGAGTTCCGACATCATTTCCCTGACGATTTAATTGCGTAGGATCGTGAGATGTCCAGAAGGCTTCCAGCAATTCATCATAACTAAGTTTTGTGGTGTCATAAGTCACCTGGATGACTTCGGCATGTCCGGTAAGTCCTGTACACACTTCTTTGTAGCTTGGATTTTTAATGGATCCGCCTGAAAATCCGGACTGAACACTCAGGACTCCGTCCAGTAATTGAAATTGAGCTTCAGTACACCAGAAACAGCCGCCACCGAATGTAGCGGTATCAATTTGAGAAGCAGGAACGGAATTGGTCATAGCAGAAGGAGTTTGTTTTTGAGAGGATGATTGGGAACAGCCCGGAGATGTAAACAGAATTCCGGCAAGTAAAATACTTAACGATAAAATTTTCATGATTTAATTTTCACAAAGATACGAGGCAAAGAAGCATCCGGATTGCGATACTTTGAAAGATAACAAACCTTAACAAAATAAGTTCAGCAAATATTCATCAAAAAAATCAAGCATTTTCAAGTGCTTGTCCAAGAGAACCAAAAAGCCCGATGAAAATACCGGCACCGTTTTCAGACAGATTCCCTTTGTAGGCAAGACCAAACAGATCTTCTGCCGGACTGTAAATCAACAGATGTCCTTCACCGGGACTTTCCGGGATAAGGTCGGCAACAACCCAATAGCTCTCAAAATCTCTGGTACTTTCAATCAGAAAATTCGCTTCAAAAGGTTCAACGAGGTATTCTTCAATCGTATCCTGAAATTGCTCCGGAAAAGAATAGCTGTATCTTTCTTCCAGCTCAGAAGCGACAATTTTTTGGACTTGCTGTTGATCCATAGTATGGAATTCTGCTGCTTATTTATTGATGGTGAAAGTTCCTGAAGCGAGAATATTCTGTGGATTATCTGCTCTTGTCACTACAATCTTATAATTTCCTTCGTTAAAAAAGTTGATAGCGGTGAGTGAATAAGTTGCCATTTTTTTGACTTTTAATTCACGATCATCCACCCATTCATCTTTACCGCCATTCAATTTAAAGGCAGTGAATTTTAACATGAATTCATCAGGCAAAGTGTCTGAAGGAACAAGATCTG
>CAYMMN010000338.1:0-3930 GCA_964391495.1 uncultured Flavobacteriales bacterium
ATATTTTGTCCGGTACCGTGTGTGGCAAGCAATGGCCAGAAAAGATCCAGGTCTGTGAGCGAAGGAATTATTTTTTCAATACCGGCAATCGCGATGTGAATTTTCGGAAACGCTACTGACATCAAAGCGTTTCCTTCGTTTTCTGTTACCGCGACACCACCCGTATCCGCGATCAAAAAATTCGCACCGGTGATTCCTACATCCGCATGCTGGTATTTCGTACGTAATCGTTCACGCACAAAAGCGGTGATTTCTTTTGGCGTACTTTTTAATGGTAAATTGTACTTCTCATGAAATGTCTTGGCAACATCTTCTTTACTAAGATGCATCGCCGGCGTCACAATGTGATAAGGATGCTCATTTCTAAGTTGAACGATAAACTCACCCAAATCCGTTTCAATCGATTCAATACCTTCTTTCTCAAGCGCCGCATTCACATGAATTTCTTCCGTTGTCATGGACTTGGATTTCACGACTGTGCGGGCGTTCGCGTTTTTCATGATCTTGATAATCTCGGTCATGGCTTCTTCGCCATCCTGAGCCCAGATTACTTTCCCTCCCCGCTTGATAAAATTCGCTTCAAATTCAATCAGGTATTTATCCAGATTTTCTGTGATCCTCCATTTCAAGGTTGATGCACGATGACGAGCAGTGTCAAAATCAGCAAACTGGTGCTTACCCTCTTCAACCTTTTTATCGTATTGAAGAATGTTGAACGCGAGCTTCCGACGGTGTTCTTTGTCGAACACCTTCGATTCCGCATCAAATAAAAACTGCTCCGACTGAAGTGACATAGGTTAAAAACGTTTTCAAAATTAAGCAATCGCTTTCAATCAAGGATGCTTTCTGATCTTTTATCAATTTCTTTATTCAATCTAATCAATTTGATAATCAAATATCTATGATCACCTGATTTTTGAGAAGATCATCAAGTGTTTCACGCTTTCGAATCAGATGCGCCTTTCCTTCATGGATCAAGACCTCCGCTGGACGTAAACGTGAATTATAATTGTTACTCATTGTGTATCCGTATGCACCGGCATTTTTAATCGCAAGAATATCTCCCTCTCGCACTTCATTCATTTTCCTGTCCCAACCAAAAGTATCCGTTTCACAGATATAACCCACAACCGTATAGATTCGTTGCTTACCGGTTGGATTCGAGAGATTCACAATTTCATGATAGGCATCGTAAAACATGGGTCTGATCAAATGGTTCTGACCTGAATTCACTCCAACAAAAACCGTAGCCATGGTTTGTTTGATAATGTTGACATGAACAAGCAACAAACCGGATTCACTCACAAGAAATTTCCCGGGCTCAAACCATAACTCCAGGTTTCTACCATATTGTTTGCAAAAGGAATTAAAACGCTCAGTCAACTCCTGACCTAATTCTTCAATATCAGTGGTCACATCACCTTCCTTATACGCTACTTTGAATCCACTTCCAAAGTCGATGAACTTCAGATCAGGAAACTGTTGCGCCGCGTCAAACATTAATTCCGCTGCGCGAAGGAAAACAGATGAATCCAGAATTTCAGAGCCGGTATGTATGTGAAGTCCTTCCACTCGGATATTGCAGGATTTTACAACTCTTTCGATATGGCGAAGCTGATACACAGAGATCCCAAACTTAGAATCAACATGACCTGTCTGAATGTGTTGATTTCCTCCTGCTGCGATGTGCGGATTCATACGAATACAACATGGAACAGTGTTTCCGTATTCATTTCCAAATTGCTCAAGAATAGAAATATTATCAATATTAATGATGAGACCCAATTCCACACCTTTCTTGATCTCTTCAAAAGAAACACCGTTCGGAGTAAATAAAATTTCACCGGCCTGAAAACCTGCTCTCAATCCAAGTTCCGCTTCTTCGATAGACACCGCATCCAATCCGGCACCAAGCTTTTTCATATATTTCAGAATCGACTGATTGGAAAGTGCTTTGCAGGCATATTTCAATTTTAGTTGTACGCCACCAAAAGCATTCTGAACACGCTGATATTGTCGCTGTATAATTTGCGTATCATAAACATACACGGGAGTTCCAAATTCCTCAGCGATATTCAGGAGATCAAGTCCGCCTGATTTGTATCGGTTATTTTCCAGATTCATAGTTTGATTATTTCCCGCAAAAATATCCCTGGTAATCCAGGGCTTAGCGTGGTTCACAAAGGAAATTATCAATAGGAGGTTTTGCGCTCCGGCCGGGAATTATTTCTCCACCCTTTTATAAACGGGTACCGTTGAACATGGTTCACCATACATAATGCTTTTTACAAGTGGTCTCAGAAAAGCGGTCAATTCAACATAAGCAGAAACCGGGACATCCTTTTTTGAACAACCTTTAATGACAACCCTCTGATCTTTGTAATCCTCAGCTTTCATGGCAGCGACCTGCTCGTGAAAAAGTGTTTCTTCCAGTTTATTCAAATCTCCAAAAAGTACTCGCTTAGCAAAAGGCGCCAGTCTGGAAGCAACCAGCATAAAAGCCCAGGTCGGAACAATCGCATCCGCTGTGCAGGTTACTGCAACCAGTTTGTCCTTATAATTTTCCCAGGGATGATTTTTAATCTGATCACGAAAGTCCTTTTCCTTCAAAATCAATTCATCAAAAAGCCAGGACCTGATATCAAAAAGCACACGTTCACCCGTAATGTAAAACTCCTCGAGATCGATGGTGAGCAATCCGCTTTCTGAAACCTTATTTACTATTTCGTCCATTTAAAATTCAAAACAATTTTCTGTTTACCACATTCCCAACTCAAGCCTGGCTTCTTCACTCATCATGTCCTTTTCCCAGGGTGGCTCAAACGTGATTTCAACTTTTGCGTTATTTACATCCGGAATGTTCTTAACTTTTTGTTCTACATCAGGCGGCAAGGTTTCTGCAACCGGACATGCCGGAGAAGTAAGTGTCATTTTAATGTAGACATCATTGCCCGGATCCACGCGCACTTCATAGATGAGTCCCAACTCGTAGATGTCCACCGGAATCTCGGGATCATAACAGGTCTTCAATACTTCAATGACTCTGTCACGAAGTGGCCTTACATATTCGGTATCCGTCTTGGATGTTGTGTTCGTGTCTGTCATGCTGTTTGCCGGCTTTGATGTGCCAATGCGTAGAGTTTCATTTGCTTAATCATAGAAGCAAGTCCGTTTGCACGCGTAAGGGCAAGGTGTTGTCTTAATCCAATCTGATCGATAAATCCTAATTGCGCGTCGATTATATCCTGTGCCTTCTGACCGGAAAGAACCCGGATCAGCAAACCGATCTCACCCTTTACAAAGGTGGAATCACTATCCGCTTCAAAATATATCTTACCCTCTTTCTCAGAGGAGTGTAACCATACTGAACTCTGGCATCCTTTTATTTTATTTTCTTCCAGTTTATATCGTGCATCAAGAGCAGGAAGTTTTTGTCCGAGCTCAATGATGTATTCATATTTTTCTGTCCATTCATCGAACAGTTCAAATTCGGAAATTATTTCACTTTCTATTTCAGCGATGTTCACGGTTTCCTGTTTAATCATTTCAACAATGCAATGGCCTTCTTCACTCCTTCTATCAGCTGTTCAACTTCCTGGTATGTATTGTAAAACATAAAGGACGCTCGTATGGTCCCTGGAATTCCAAATCTGTTCATCACCGGCTCCGTGCAATGGTGTCCGGTGCGCACAGCGATTCCCATAGTATCAAGATACATTCCGACATCGAGTGCATTCAACCCATCAATAACAAATGAAACTACACTTGCCTTTTCCGGAGCGGTACCGATGAGTCTCACTCCTTCTATTTCGCCCAATTTCAGGGAAGCATATTCCATTAAACCTAGTTCATGATTCAATGCGGCAGCACGATCCATTCCGGACAAATAATCAATCGCAGTTCCAAGAGCGATTACGTCAGCGATATTGG
>CAYMMN010000339.1:0-3915 GCA_964391495.1 uncultured Flavobacteriales bacterium
AAGGATGTATTCCTGGGTGGTTTCGAAGGTTCGGCAATTTATGCTGTAGTAGGTGAACCTTATGGGCAAATGTATGGTGGTCGTTGGTTACGTGATGGTAATGGAAACATTGTGATCAATGAAGCTGATGGACTTCCTATCCAGGATCCTACAGTTGGTGTAATCGGAGATCCTAATCCGGATTGGACAGGCGGTATCACAAATACTTTTACATACAAAGGAATCAGTCTGTCCGCTTTGATTGATATCAAACAAGGTGGTATCATCTGGAACGGTACCCGTGGTGCTCTGAACAACTTCGGTATGACAAAAGAAACAGAGACCCGCGGTGAAACCAAAGTATTTGAAGGAGTTCGTGGTTACTACGATACTAACGGCAACCTTGTAATTACCGGTGATGCTAATAATGTTCCTGTTGTTCTGGATCAGTCTTACTATCAAGGTATCGGAACCGGTTTTGCCGGTCCTGCTGAACAATTCGTTGAGGATGGTTCTTATGTAAAACTCCGTGAAATTTCCCTGGGCTATTCTCTTGATAAAAAATGGCTCAAGAAAACTCCATTCGGAAGCATAGATATTTCACTGATTGGTCGCAATCTTTGGTTGCAAACAGATTACAAAGGCGTAGATCCTGAAACAAGTCTTACCGGTTCCGGTAATAGCCTTGGAATGGACTACTTCAACATGCCAAATACCCGGAGTTACGGTGTTAGCATCCGCGTAACCATGTAATTTGAAACAATCAAGTATCCATTAATTTAAAAAAAGAACTCAATGAAAAGATTCCATATAAAAACACGAACAATAGTAGCCTTGTTTGCTATTGCTTCATTAGCCTCCTGTAAAAAGGATTACCTGGATGTAAATGATAATCCGAACCTTCCAAGTGATGTTCCGGTAAATATCATTCTTCCATCCGCCCAAGCTTCACTTGCGTATAATTACGGTGGGGACATTGGTCGTTTCAATGCCATTCTTGCTCAAAACGCCACAGGTGTTGGCCGCCAGTTTATTGGTTATAATAATTATGTATTCACAGAGGAAGATTTCAACAATCTCTGGAATAACATGTATGCCGGTAACATGGATGATTTGAACAAAATCATGCTGAAAGCCAATGAAACCCCAGGTGCATACGATGTGTACAATGGTGTTGCTAAAATCCTGATGGCATATTCACTGAATGCTATGACCGACATGTTCGGAAATGTTCCTTACACTGATGCATTCAAAGGAAATGGAGAATTGAACCCTGTCTATAATTCACAGCAGGAAGTCTATGAAACGATCATTCCGCAATTATTGAGTACAGCAATCACTGACCTTGATAATGGCGCAGATGATTTTATCGTTCCTGGCAGCGATGACAGAATATATGGTGGAAATACAGACCAATGGAAGGCTCTTGCGAATGGTCTCTTGGCTCGTCTTGCCATTCACACTACCAAATTAAATGCAACTGCTGCTGCACAAGCTGCATTGGATGCAATTAATGCCGGTGGTTTAACAGGCTCAGCTGATGACGCACAGTTTTCATTTGGTACTAATTACCAGAACCCATGGTATCAGTACATTGATCAACGCGCTGACATCTCCTACTCTCCAATTGATTATTACTATGGTGTAAGTTGTTACATCATTGATGAAATGATTGCAAATAATGATCCTCGTTACGGAGCTGTTATTGATACAGGCGGAGCCTATTATGCACCTGGTTTCCCTTCTGCATTTTATATGGCAGACAACGCACCAGTCTTCTTCTTTACCTATTTTGAACAAAAATTTATCGAAGCAGAAGCTAAACTTCGTTTAGGTGATGATGCCGGTGCAGAAACTGCATTGCATGAAGCAGTAACAGCTAATATGGAAAAACTTGGCGTTGCACCTGCAGATGATGCTGCTTATCAAACCGCACATGTTGTTTGGACCGGTACAACCGCCGACAAACTCAATCTGATCATGACTCAGAAATACTTTGCAAATTATCTGCAACCTGAATCATGGACTGACTGGCGTCGTACAGGATATCCTGACCTTCAACCTTCATCAGGAGCTACCAGTGCAATCCCACGTCGTTACATTTACCCAACGAATGAAAGATTGTATAACCCGAATTCATCTAATCAATCCAGCACAATGCTGACACCTCGTATGTGGTGGGACAACTAAGCTGCTTGAATCAAAAAAAAAGCTGTCACCATCGTGACAGCTTTTTTTTTGTCTTTTTAAATCTAAATTTAATCCTGAATAAATTTAATTATGTTAATCCGGAGAATCTTTGCTTGAGGTTTATTGAATAGAATCTATTGTTCAAGTCTATTATTTCCCCCAATCCTTATGTTCCAACATCGGTACAAAACGAAAATTCTTTAACTCGTGTTTTTCAATGGTGGTTTCTGAAGTCTTCAGTATCGTTGTCATTACCTGCACTTCTCCCGCGCCTACAGGAATTACCATCATCCCTCCTACTTTCAATTGCTTTACCAGTTCTTCCGGAACAAAAGGGGCTCCGCAGGTAACCAGAATTTTATCAAAAGGTGAATATGCTGGCAAACCTTTATACCCGTCTCCATAAAACAGCTTTGGAGAATATCCTATCGCCGGTAAAAAATCTTTTGCTTTGTCAAACAGTTCCTTTTGTCTTTCAATTGAAAAAACTTTGGCTCCCATTTCAAGCAAAATACAAGTCTGGTAACCACTTCCTGTGCCTATTTCAAGGACTTTATCCCCCTTCTGAAGGTGTAACAAGGACGTTTGATAAGCAACGGTAAATGGCTGGGAAATGGTTTGTCCGGCCCCAATCTTAAAAGCCAGATCAGTGTAAGCCTGATTTAAAAATGCTTTTTCCAAAAAGTAATGTCTTGGAACTTTCAGCATCGCCTCCAGCACCCGCTCATCGTCTATTCCTTTAGTTCGGATGCTGTCAATCAACTGTTTACGCATTCCCTGGTGCTTGAAATTGTCCTCGTACTTCATTTTTTCGGTCTGGATATTTGCAACAAAGAAACCCTGTAATTTGATAAAAAATTGAAATTTTCAGGTATTCTATTAACAAAAACACGTTCACATCGACATTCTTAATCCTTTTCTCATGCCCCAAAATTTGCTAATTTCGCGTCGCAAATTATATTTTGGACGAAAATAACCATGTTGAAAATAGGGGTCATCGGTGCCGGTCATTTGGGGAAAATTCACCTCCGGTTATTGAAAGAAATTCAGTCCGTGGAATTGATCGGATTTTATGATCACAGTCCTGAGCATTCACAAATAGTTTCCAGTGAACTGGGTATACCTGCCTTCTCTTCAGCGGAAGAACTCATTGATCTGGCGGATGCAATTGACATAGTCACCCCAACCCTTGCTCATTACGAATACGCAGTAAAAGCTCTCAGAAAATCCAAACATATTTTTATTGAGAAACCGGTTACTCACACTGTGAATGAAGGAAAAAAGCTGGTTGCACTGGTACATGAAGCCGGAGTAAAAGCTCAGGTCGGGCATGTTGAACGCTTCAATCCGGCATTTCTCAGTGCCCGTCAATTCTTGCATCAACCCATGTTTATTGAAACACACCGTCTCGCTGAGTTTAATCCACGAGGTACGGATGTTTCGGTAGTACACGACCTGATGATTCATGATATTGACATTGTCCTCAGTGTAGTACGATCACCCGTTAAAAAAATAAGTGCAAGTGGTGTCGCTGTGGTGAGCGACTCACTGGATATTGCCAATGCAAGAATTGAATTTGATAATGGCTGTGTTGCGAATCTTACAGCCAGCAGAATTTCTCTGAAAAGCATGCGCAAAAGCCGGTTCTTTCAGCGTGACGCTTACATCTCTGTCGATTTTTTGAAGAAAAAAACTGAAGTTGTCCGTTTGAAAAATCTGGTTGGTGAGCCCGGACCTTTGGATATC
>CAYMMN010000340.1:0-3910 GCA_964391495.1 uncultured Flavobacteriales bacterium
ACCACATTCGCTCTATGATGTGAAAGCCAAATTTACAGTACTCTACTTCTGGGATCCCGATTGCGGACATTGTCAGAAAATCACGCCTAAACTGAAGGAATCGTACGACAAAATCAAGAGCAAAGGAGTTCAGGTATTTGCTGTTTGCACGGAAGTGGAAATCGACAAATGGAAAAAGTTCATCAGAGAAAAGGATCTGAACTGGATCAATGTTGCGGATCCTGAATTGCACAACAACTTCAGACATGATTTTGATATCACCACTACCCCACAGATTTTTTTGCTGGATGAAGATAAAAACATTATTGCGAAACGAATTGAAGTGGATACCATGAATGATATCCTTGAGAAAAAATTCGCAGAAGAGAAAAAGAAATAGCAAATGACATAACATCAAAAAACTGCCGGTACAAACCGGCAGTTTTTTTTTGAATTGATGGCACACACTTTACGACCATTTCATTTTACCCGACCTGCAATAGGACATTAAAATTTCCTCTACAATAAATTGGTTTACAATGAAATGAAAGCTTTTTTGATAAACTAATACAGAGTCTTAGATCTTAATTCGCAACCTTTCACTTCAAGGGCAACGAATCTCAGAATTCTGATTTGCGCTTTTAAATTTTTTCCTTACCTTTATTCTCAAGTAGTTCAAAAACCCTTTTAATTTTATTGTTATGGTACGAAAACTGATTTTATCATTCTGTGTTTGCCTGAGCCTTCTTGTCAACACCCATGCTCAGATCAATGTTACAATGTTGCTTCCTGATACTATAGGTGCTTGCAGGCAGAATCCATTTGAGATGATTATAAGGAATGACTCTGGCGACCAGGATACCGTTACTATCGCCAGCACTATCACTCCTCCAGGTACTTCGGGTTGCGCCCCTCTTTCACAGGGATTGGATTACTCTTTAGTAACTCCCCTTCCGGCCGGTATGACGGTTCTATCGCACGATGACTCGCTGGTTTTTGTTATTCCTATAGGATTTAACGATACACTAGAGTATCTACTTTTTCTGGATTGCCACCTGATCCCGGATTCTTTAAATACGACCATCACATTGACGCATTTTTTTGACGCTGATACTGTAGTAACTGTAAATGGGAGCGGCGCATCCATAGTACTAAATAATATTTTGTTTCCTTATTTAATTGAATTGAATTCTGGTCAGAATATGAACTCCCAGTACCTGACTAATTTCCCATTCACATTCTATTATCTGAATAGCGGCCTAATCCCTGCAAATATTTTATTCCAATTTGAGAATGACCCTGATGAATATTGCAATCAAATTGAAACGGACAGTATTACCTTTCAAATAGGAATCAATGGCACTTCATCTTTATACACTAGCAGCATTCCGGTACTGCTAAATCCTTCTGATACTCTTATCATTCGGCAGCATAACAAACAGCTTTCGTGCCTGTTGACATGCCCTGTTAATACTGCCACATTTTCATACACCTGTAATTATGATTCACTCACTTTAACTTCGTTTTGTGATGCTTGTCAAAATGAGTATCTTCATAACTATTCTGTAAATAACCGAGACACGCTCAGCATTGATGTCATTCGGATCTCACCTGCTGACCCTATTTATGATTTCAGTTGTATGAACGATACAGCCGGAGTGTGGTGGGAATATCAGATTGTTAATAATGGTGCCGGAGCCATCGATACGTTGCAACTTTATCTCACACAAGATGCTTCTATTGCAGGTTCCATTAACTTCTTGTCACTTTTGCCGATTTCTTCAATCGCTATAAATCGTAATGGAGGATATCTGGATACACTTATTACTCCAAAATCACAATGGTTGTGCACCAATCTTGTTTCCGATGCCCTGTATTCCATGAAAGTAGTTGCCACTGATTTCATGAAAAACGATACACTCTTTCTGCGGTTTAAAACCATACGTTGTAGTGAAGAAACTGACTCACTTCTGGATATGCCCAAATTTTATAACCAATGGTCTATGGATAGTATTTATTTGGTTTCAGTTTGTGGCAGACAAAGACTCTTAGGTCAAACCGGAGACTTGCTGACAGCAAATAATTACTTCGCCGGTCAAGCTGTAGGTTCTAATTATGATGTCAATCTTCTAACCTCCTTTTTCCCTTCAGTTTCAGATCTGACTGTTTCTAATGCTAATGTAGGACAAAATGCCTGGTTTAATATCGACCTTCGTTCAGCACTTTCTACAAAGCAGCATGTTTATCAATTGTTAGGTTGTAATGGACAAAATGCAACTTGTGATTCAATATTCGGTTGGCTTCGTGCTCAGATACAAACCGATACTAACTTGCATGTGATCGCTCCTTCTTTGGATGTATTTCTTCAAAAAGTGGATATAATAACCGGTGACACCGTTCAAATTGCAGCCGACTGGTGGTACAGCGGGTTTGATACTACATTGTGTACCAACCATACCTATAATTACTATTTCAACTTGAACAGGCCTCTCATGCGTAATTTCCTGGACAGTGGAAGTTTTGTTTTCAATCTGACGTCCTGCTGTGCAACAGACGCTTCACCTACTCCATACAACGTGGAATTTTATTTACTAGCCGATCCCTCTCAAAGTTGCGTGTCAGTGACCATACCTTCCAATCACAGCAACACACTGATTATTAATGACACTACACAACAATGGCTGCCGCTTTCCGATGAAGGGAGCGGGATTTCGGTGCATTGTCCCGGATGCCTCGCTCCGGGAATAATTGTCGATTATTATAATATGCAACGCAATTCTTTTGGACTGCAGGACTCGGACAATGATGGTCGGGCAGACAGCTTGAATGCTGTCATTGATCCCTCAGGAAGCTGGTTTGCCGCTAATAAAAATAAACTAAATACCAATTTCAGTGGATTTGGTGATCGGGTTGAAGATCTGTTAACAGCCCATTTGCAAGCAGGGGACCCAGGAAGTGGCGGTTACAGTTATTTGCAGATGCAGCAGTCTCCATTAAATCTTAGGTTCAATGCACTTCAGGTAGGAAGAGAAATTCCAATGGGACTTGATACCATGCTTATGCTACCTGATTCGCTCATTTTTTATGTGGATACACCTATGACTACAGTCGGTGGCTGTTTTGAATGTGATGATTTTGGGTTGAATCCTGGCAGCTTTAAAACCCAGCTAAAGATAGTTGCTACCGGTGCTGATATTTTCAATCATTTTCTGGATACTATTACTGCATCTGGCCTATACTTATTTAGTTTTGTTGATACGGTTGGTGGCAATCTCAACTCCGGTGCTTTTGATACCTCAATTCCTGGTGGAAATTCATTTAATGGTTTCTTTGAAGGACAATATTACCGATTGCGGGTCACATATAATGTTTGTGGTAATTTTACAGGAGGCAATGGAACGAATGTCGATGATTTTGTCAAAAAAACGGATATCCTGAACCGGATGTGGGTCAGCGGAAAAGTACAGACTTCATCCTCTTTACCGCAAATGTACAACGACACCATCGCCCTTCATGACAGTCTGAATATTTGTGTTTTACCTTCAGATACTTTACAGGGTTATAGCCTTATGGACACCTCTTATGTAAATAATTACCTGTTTTACTGCGAAACAAGAGGAAGCATTCATTATTTTATGTCCAATGATGTTGACAATGGCTCTTCCATTGTAAACACACCCGGCTGCAAAAAGGATATGCAGGTATATGCTACTTCTAAAATTGCAGGTGGCAAAAACATGTTTGATGCTTACCCTTATGAATATCGACCACCAGCTATTGGATTAACTTCAGCTAATCTGATCATTCCTGCTGATTATTATGTCTCGAAAGCATCAAGTCGGAATATTATTAATTTTAACAACCTGAATCAGGATACTGACTCTATAGGTATTCAATTGAGCGACACAACTGGTAATATATTTATTGACGG
>CAYMMN010000341.1:0-3903 GCA_964391495.1 uncultured Flavobacteriales bacterium
CCTGCCAGGTATTCATCAACGAAATTATCGATCACATGATTTCCAAATTCTTCACGGATATCAATGATATAATGCGGAAAACCCTTTTCCACGGCAATGGATCTGGCATCATTAATAGAATCCAAAGAACAACAACCTGTCTCCTTTTTCCCACCACCGGAAGAATTATAATCCCAGGTTTTCATGGTCATTCCAACTACCTCATAGCCCTGCTCATGCAACAGCATTGCAGAAACAGAACTATCTATACCCCCACTCATGGCCATTAAAACCCTGCCTTTTTTACTCATCTGGCGAATACTCAAATGTTAAATTAAAATCGAGGAAAAGCCTGTTATTCAGGCCTTAAGTTTGGCAAAGATACCGCTTTCGAAACGTAAAAAAAATTACTTTGCTTCAGGAATGGGAACTTCCTTTTCTTCAGGTAATGGATTGAGCAAAATACCCGCTTTATACTGGTCTTCCCTGACTTTCTCTCCATCCTCTTTATAAATCATCCAGGAACCTTCCCGGAGACCATTAACATATTTGCCTTTTTGAGATATTTTTCCATTTTCGAAAAACATCGTCAGCGTTCCTTCGAATTCTCCTTTCCTCATCAATCCATCGACCTTGATATTCCCACTTTCATATTACTCTTTGTATGGTCCATTTTTCACATCTGACTTATAAGTGGTCAAATGAGAAATTTTACCATTCGGGAAAAACACTTTCCATGCATTTTCCTTCTTTCCTTTTGCATAAAATTCAGTCGCAGAAATACCACCCGTTTCACTGAAATAAGTCCAAAGACTATCTTTGGTTTTGTCAATATATTTCCCTTTCGCTTTGAGTTTACCGGCATCACTGTAAATTTCAGCAAGACATACGTCTGAAATTCCACGGTAGATCATTTTCGCCTGAAGAACACCATTCTTATGGTATGAATTAAATGTTCCAATATGAATGTTGTTCTTGTATTTACCTTCAGAAAATAAAGTATCCGTCGGATAGTATTTCCTCCAGAGCCCCTGCTTCTGTCCTTTCTCATCTAGTCTGTTGATAGTATCTCCCTTAAAAACCTGATAAGTTTGCCCTGACAAATTGAATGTCAGCAACACCAGGTAAAAAACAACAGCATTAATACGGATGAATTTCATGAAGGCAAAGATATAGTTCTTAAGACAATAGAATGAACATTTGAAACGAAAAATCGGGGTTCCTATTGTCGTGTTCTTTGGTTTCCGGAGCCTTTTGTCTTTGGAAAATTTAATTACATTGCGTCCTGCAAAATCCAATCTACTATGAATACAAACAGTTCCAATTCCGGTCATCCACGTGGGTTATACCTGTTGTTCTTTACAGAAATGTGGGAACGCTTCAGTTACTATGGGATGCGGGCGATTTTCATTCTGTTCATGACAAAGGCTTTGTTCATGGACAAAGCGCTTGCTTCAAACATCTATGGTAGTTTCACCGGGCTTGTTTATTTGACGCCACTATTAGGAGGTTACATTTCCGATAAATTCTGGGGGAACCGCAGGAGTATTCTTGTAGGCGGACTTTTAATGGCGGCAGGACAGTTCCTGATGTACCTGAGTGGAAGTCTGGTTACTGATGGCGCGCAAAGTGTGAGCGCCGTGTCGTTTATGTGGATTGGTTTAACTCTTCTCATTGTTGGTAACGGTTTCTTCAAGCCGAATATCTCTACAATGGTTGGACAATTGTATCCAAAGAATGATTCCCGAATTGATGGTGCATTCACAATCTTCTACATGGGAATTAATATGGGTGCTTTCTTCTCACCATTGGTATGCGGTACACTTGGAGATACAGGAAACATTGCTGATTTTAAATATGGTTTTCTTGCAGCTGCAATTGGAATGCTGGTCAGCACCCTGTCCTTTGAAGTTCTGAAAAATAAACACCTGAAAGATCCTGACGGAAATCCATTGGGTATGCCCAAAGCAAAAATGGATCTTAAAACCTATGCGGTCATTGTCGGATCCATCGGTTTGATTTATTTCCTGTTGAATTTCCAAACCATCATAGCAGCCATCTTCGGTGCCAGCGCAGTTGCAGATCCAAATACGTTTGCTCACACACTTGCGAACATGGACCTGGTAGCTTATCTGATCTATGCTTCCATCATTCTTATGCCGGTTATCATTCTTTCAGATAAAAGTCTTACAAAAGATGAACGTGAACGGATCATTGTAGTTTTCATTCTTGCATTCTTCGTGGTATTCTTCTGGGCGTGTTTCGAACAGGCTGGAGCTTCTCTCACATTATTCGCAGATCAGCAGGTAGACCGTGCTGTCAGCATCAATATCAGTAAATTTGTAATTCTCGGTTTTACTATATTACTCTCATACTATCTGGCCAAAGCATTCGGTTGGTTTTTTGAATGGAGCAAAAAGAGTATTCTCCTCATTCAGGTCATCGCTGCAGGTGTTCTCGTAGCACTCACCTTCACCGGCTATATTAACGATTTTCATCAGTCTGAATTCCCGGCTTCCTGGTTCCAGTCTATTAATCCATTAGCGATTATTGTTTTGGCGCCTGTATTTACAATGCTTTGGGGCAAACTGGCAAAAGTCAACATGGAACCCTCCTCTCCTCTTAAAATGGCAATGGGTTTAGGACTGGTTGCATTGGGTTATGTAATCATCGCTTATGCTGTACATGGAATTGATCCATCTACCAAGATCGCGATGTTCTGGCTCTTTGCTTTGTATATCGTGCATACTATGGGTGAACTTTGTTTGTCTCCAATCGGATTGAGTATGGTGAGCAAACTTGCACCATTAAGACTTTCATCTCTGATGATGGGTACATGGTTTCTTGCAAATGCCGCGGCGAACAAGTTCGCAGGAACATTGAGTGCACTTATTCCTCCGGGAGCAGGTGAAGCACCTGCTGAAGCTGCCAAGATCCCAAGTTTCCTTGGAATTGAAATTTCCAATTTGTTTATTTTCTTCTGTGTGTTCATCGTCCTTAGTGGTACTGCGGCATTAATTCTGCTTGGATTGTACAAGAAGCTGATTAAAATGATGCATGGAGTAAATTGATTTCAAATGCAGGAAAAATATAATTTCAGTGCCGGAGACGAATTCGACTTCGGCACTGTTGTTTTTACAGAAGAAGATATCGTTCGTTTTGCCACAGCATATGATCCACTTGATTTTCATCTGAGCAAGGAAGCTGCGCGTCAACATTTCTTCAAGGATATTGTGGCAAGTGGACCACATCCCTTTCATCATTTTTATAAGAATGTCTGGATTCCCAGGTTTGGTAAATCAGTGTTAGCCGGACTTGCAGTGGATAACTGGAGGTTTTTAAAGCCTGTATATGCAGGTGAGCCTGTTCGTTGCAAAGTTGTAATAACCGAATATACCCCTCATCCGGAACACAATTCAGCTTCTGTGAGATGGAATTTCAATTTTTTGAATAAAAAAGATGAATTATTTCAACATTTGGAAATGCTTGTTTTGCATCTTGTGAATGCTTAAATTCGTGTAAATCGAAAGAATTTTAAACAAGCATTTACGTTATACATCAAAGCCGGTCTCATGTCTGTTATTCAAAAATTACTGCTGTGTCTTTTCATTTCATGCTTTCTTAATGCTCCTGCTCATTCCCAGGAATCCGGGAAGAAAAAAGCAGGAATTGAATGGATGGATTTAAAATCCGCATTAACGAAATCTTCAACTGAACCAAAAAAAATATTCATTGATGTCTATACCGGTTGGTGCGGCTGGTGCAAGCGAATGGATGCTACAACTTTTGGAGATCCCGAAGTAGTCGCTTACATGAACAAACATTTTTACGCTGTAAAACTTGATGCAGAAACCAGAGACACGATAGTTTTCAAGGACAAGCCGTATGTCTTTAAGCCTGAATACAGAGCCAATGAAATAGCAG
>CAYMMN010000342.1:0-3903 GCA_964391495.1 uncultured Flavobacteriales bacterium
CTTCGCTCTTCCAATGGCTGCCGCATTACTTCCAAAACGGTTCTTTTGAATTCCGGCAGTTCATCCAGAAACAAAACACCGTGATGAGCCAGCGAAATTTCTCCCGGCTGTGGAAAGCCACCGCCTCCGACAAGAGCCACATCACTGATCGTATGATGCGGCGATCTGAACGGACGAATCGAGACAAGCGAATTTTCTTTACCCAATTTCCCGGCGACAGAATGAATTTTTGTTGTCTCCAATGCTTCGCTCAATGTCAGTGGCGGTAAAATCGTTGGCAGTCGTTTTGCCAGCATGGTTTTCCCAGCTCCGGGCGGACCAATAAGTATAATGTTGTGTCCTCCTGCCGCGGCCACTTCCATGGCACGCTTGATATTTTCCTGTCCTTTTACATCCGCGAAATCAAATTCGCTTCTGCCCTGGGAATTTTTAAACTCCTCTTCCGCGTCCACAAAAACAGGCTCAAGGACACGCCCGCCATTCAAAAACTCAACAACCTCCAGAATGTTGTCTACTCCATACACTTCAAGTCCATTCACAATGGCCGCTTCACGCGCGTTTGCTTTTGGTAAAATAATTCCTTTGAAACCTTCCTTCTGCGCCTGTATCGCGATTGGCAATACACCTTTGATGGGCTGTACCCCTCCATCAAGAGACATTTCTCCCATGATCACATATTTCTCCAGAACATCCTGCTGTACTTGTCCGGATCCAGCGAGAATACCAAGAGCAATCGTCAGATCATAAGAAGAACCTTCTTTGCGGATATCCGCGGGAGCCATATTCACGGTAATTTCCTGTCGGGGATATTTGAATTCACAATTCTTCAAAGCCGCGACGATACGTTTCTGACTTTCCTTGACCGCGTTGTCGGGCAAACCAACAAGAATGAAATTGACTCCACTGCTTTGATTCACTTCTACCGTGATGGTGGTGGCATTGATCCCATACACAGCGCTTCCAAATGTTTTGACGAGCATCTCCTGAAAATAAAATCCAGGGCCGAAAATACACTCGTATGTTGTCGGTTCAGCTCAAGATGAAAAATTCACTCATTTGGTATACTTAATATAGGGAGGGACGATAGGCGGGGGACGAGGGACTGGGGACGAGGGACGATTAGCAGTCCAATAACTCTATAACTTAATAACTCAATAACTTAATAACTCAATAACCAATTTCAACCAGCTGAATCAACGAATGAATAATCTTAATATGCACTTCCTGCGCTCTGTCGGCGTAGTCGGAATGAGGGGCGCGGAGTTCGATATCACACAGACCGGCCATTTTGCCTCCGTCTTTACCGGTGAGACCAACGACTTTCATTCCTTTCTGTTTCGCGGCTTCAATGGCGCGTAAAATATTTTTTGAATTGCCGCTGGTGCTGATCGCGAGCAATACATCTCCCTTGTTTCCGATCGCTTCAACATAACGTGAAAAGACAAATTCATAACCATAATCGTTAGCGACACAACTGAGATGCGAGGGATCAGAAATGGAAATCGCCGGAATCGCTTTGCGGTCGTCGCGGAAACGGCCGGTGAGTTCTTCCGCGAAATGCATCGCGTCACACATGCTGCCACCATTGCCACAGGAAATAATTTTCCCACCGGCGTTCACCGAATCCACAATGAGCCCGGCAGCGGAAGAAATATCGTTCAGCAGCTTTTCATTGGAAAGTACCGCGTCAAGGACAGCTTTCGCTTCCAGGAAATTTTTCCGTACCACTTCGGTCTTCGACATAGATGTTCAAATTTGATGTCGCCAAAGGTAGGAAGATCTGCAATATTTCAAGGCTGCTGCTTATCTTCACCCGCACAATTTTCACAAAAGCATTGTCCTGACAATGAGAATCCTCATTTGCTGCATTTTATTCGGACTGTCCCTCGCTGTCAATGCCCAGAGTTTTCTGAAAAAGAACATCCTCCTGGACATGGGCATTGATGTAGGAACTTATCAGACCCAGGGCAAAGAAACCGCCACCGGAAAAAAGATCAAAGACGGCACCGTTGGCAGCGTCTTTCATACTGGCGCTGAATATGCCATCAGCGATTACCTCGGTATCGGAGCGCAGTTGAGGACCAATAATTATTCCACCGATAACGATACCGCTTCCGCGAAAAATACGGATTTCAGTCTGCTCGCCAATATCCATTTTCTGCGAACGAATTATTTCAATCTCTATTTCGGGATGAAATACGGAACCTCACATTTCAGTTACGACAACACAAAAAATCAAACAGCATTTTCTGCGAACGGCTCCCATTTTCAAATCGATCTCGGAGCCAATTTATTTGTAAGCAAATATTTTGGTTTCACTCTACACACTGCTTACAACAATCTCCACTACACCAACGGCAACATCATCCGCCCTTCCGCCCCTCCTATCATCTATCGCCTTCATTTCAACGGAGCGAATATTGGAATTGGGATGGTGGGGAAGTTTTGATCCGGGGGCTTTTTAAATGGTGCTTGCAATTTGAAATGAGGTCTGGGGGATGGAATATCTGGTACCAGGTACCAGGTATCAAGTACCAGGTACAAGGTAGCAAGTACCAGGTAGTAGGTACCAAGTACCAGGTAATAAGTATGCTCTGAGATGAAATGTTTTTCCTTTATTGATTAAGACTATAAAAACCAAAAAATATAACAATAACATTAGAGTCTACCTAAACACCAACAACACCTTGTACTTGGTACCTGGTACTTGGTACCAGGCACCTTGAGATATGCCTTAGAAAAATTCACAACCCCATCAAAAGTCCCGGCCATAATAAAACAGAAACAGCGGCCTCCCGACCGCTGTCCTGAAAAACTCGAATAAACACCTCGGTCGTTTAACCAAAAACTGAACCATGAGATGTCGGCAATATAGGTGGTGGAACATGAGGCGTCAATTAAATTCGGGGGCGCTTCTTACAGCCTTGGTAAACATCGTTTTTCGGACTGTGAGTAAAATTTTCAAAAGTTCGCCAAAAACAGGCTTTTCCGGTCAATTACGTCGTTATTTTCGTGTGCGATATCCCAATGAAGATCCAGGAAAAAGTTTCTCTCCGCCCCTACAACACCTTTGGTCTGGAGGTCAATGCAGCCCGTTTTGCCGAAGTTTCCAGCTTAGCTGAACTTCGGGAGCTCATCCTTGACCCTGCGCTAAAAAGCCTGCCTAAATTCATTCTCGGCGGCGGGAGCAACATTCTTTTTACGCAGGACTTCAACGGACTCATCATCCGTAACCGGATTCGCGGAATAGAGATTACCAATGAAACAGAAGAATACGCCCGCGTAAAAGCCGGTGCCGGTGAAGTATGGCATTCTTTTGTGTTATGGACACTCGATCACAACCTGGCCGGACTCGAAAACCTCAGTCTGATTCCCGGCTCTGTCGGCGCAGCGCCGATACAGAATATCGGAGCCTACGGTGTGGAGATCAAGGACACTTTTTATGAGCTCGAAACGATGAGTCTCGAGGATGGAAGTCTCACAACATTTTCACGCGAAGGATGCAAATTCGGTTACCGCGACAGCATTTTCAAAAGAGAAGCGAAAAATAAATTTGTGATTGTATCCGTCACATTTCAACTGAGCAAGAAGCCGGCTCTCAATACCAGTTATGGCGCGATTGAGCAGGAGTTGAAAGCGATGAATGTACAGAATGCCGGCATCCGTGAAATTTCACAGGCCGTCATCAATATTCGCAGCAGCAAACTCCCCGATCCGGCGAAGATTGGCAATGCCGGAAGTTTTTTCAAAAATCCCGAAGTCGAGATTTCCATTTTCGAAAAACTCAAATCAGAGTATCCCGATCTCGTCGGCTACAAAACGGGTAACAACAAAATAAAGCTTGCAGCAGGCTGGCTCATTGAGCAATGCGGCTGGAAGGGCAAACGCGTCGGCAACACCGGC
>CAYMMN010000343.1:0-3901 GCA_964391495.1 uncultured Flavobacteriales bacterium
GTCTGTCCTGGATGCATTCGTAGGACATAAAGATTTATTACAGAATTATGGTAGTTCTTATTCTACTTATAAAAAGTTAGAAAAAGAACTGGAAGAACTGAGAGCGGAGGAACAACGATCAAAAGCAGATCAGGATTATTTCGATTTCCAGTACAAGGAACTTGAGGAAGCACATTTGGAATCCTATGATCTTGAAAAACTCGAAGACGAATACAAAACACTTACCCACGCAGGTGAAATACAGCAGGGTCTTGAACACATATTATCTCTACTTACATCCGGAGATAGTAATGTTTTAAGTCAGATTACCGGAATGTACGGTCAGGTGCAACAACTGTCAAAATACAATAACAGGCTGGTTGATCTTGCCCAGCGATTTAAAGGTGTCCAGATTGAATTGAAAGATCTGGAAAATGAACTGGAGACCATTGGTTCAGAAATTCAATCCGATCCCGGCCGGCTGGAAATTGTGAATGAACAACTGAATACAATTAATAAACTACAGCAAAAACACCGCGTAAACAGCGTTGCAGATTTGTTGAGATTGAAAGAAGAATTCGGCCAAAAATTGCAGGGCATTCAATCGTTAGATGATAAAATTGCAGCGTGTGAATCGGCTTTGAATGACAACCGAAAAGTACTTTCAGACCTTTCTGCAAAAATTACAACTAACAGAAATAAGACAATTCCAACCGTCGAAGCCAGTATCAAAAAATTATTGTCAGAAGTTGGAATGCCTAATGCAATTCTCAAAATCGAAAATTCAGCATATCCGGAAGGGGAATGGGGACCTAACGGATGTGATCAGATTCGATTCCTTTTTTCTGCAAACAAAGGCATCGCCTATTCTGAAATCAGCAAAGTGGCTTCCGGTGGTGAACTTAGCCGATTGATGCTTTGTCTCAAATCTGCAGTTGCAAGGCTCATTGAACTTCCAACCATTGTTTTTGACGAAATTGATACCGGGGTCTCCGGTGAAACTGCATTTAAAATAGGAAAAGTGATGCAGGAAATGTCTAAAAAGCACCAGCTCATCGCGATCACACATCTTCCTCAAATTGCCAGCAGGGGTGAGGCTCACTTCTTCGTTTACAAAAATGTTACCGGCAAAAAGACCTTTACGCATGTCCGTCAGTTGACCAATGATGAACGTGTTGTTGAAATAGCACGCATGCTGAGTGGTGATAAACCGACAGCTGTTGCCATGGAAAACGCGAAGGAATTGTTGAAGATCTGATCATTCCTGTCTTTTTTTTTTCAGACATTTTGATAAAATTGTTAGCTTAGAGTGCTTCTAAAAATTTTATCATGAAATCAATCCTGTTTTCAATTCTGATCCTGACATTTTCAGGGAGTAATTTGTTTTCCAGAGAGAATATAAAAACAAATCATGGATCTCCACAGAGAATGCAAAGCGGTTGTAGTCCATCAACTGCAATAACTGATTTGGATATAGGGAATGTACGAGCCTATATTCTTATCAATGGAGACATGTGGTGGGATCTGATCGGAAGTCCACTGTATGAGGTCCCAAAAGGAAGCGGCAAGAATTCTCTTTACACTGGTGCACTTTGGATTGGTGGTTTGGATGATTTGGGAAACCTGAAAATTGCTGCTCAAACTTATCGTCAAGGCGGTTCTGACTTTTGGCCGGGCCCGGTCGACACATTGAATGTTGATGTTAATGGTACAACATGTAACGCATACAACCGGTTTTGGAAGATTTCAAGACAAGAAGTATACGATTTCGTCCATGGAGGAAGTCCCTCTGCAGATATTCAATCATGGCCCGGAAATGGAAATCCTGTCAATAACGAAGCTCATTTCCTTGCTCCGTTCATTGATGTAAATAATGATGGTGAATACCATTGGCAGGACGGAGATTATCCTGCTTATGATTTTTCAGTTTCAGGTGGTTCAACGAATTGTAATACTTTTTTAAATGGTGACCAAACTATATGGTGGGTATTCAATGATGTTGGAAATGTACATACTGAAACAGGCAGTACTTCCAATCTGGGGCTTGAAATTCGTGCACAAGCCTTTGCTTTTGGAACTACCAATGTCAATGTCAGTAACAGTACATTTTATCACTATGAAATTATTAATCGCTCAGTAGTTACAATTCACGATACATGGCTGGGTCAGTATGTTGACCCTGATCTTGGCAATTACGATGATGATTATGTCGGTTGTGATGTCGCCAGAAATGTCGGGTATGCTTATAATGGAGATGCTGATGACGATGGTCCATTCGGTTATGGATTGTTGCCACCTGCTGTAGGCATGATGTTGCTTCAGGGACCTTTGGCAGATCCAAATGACGGAAAAGACAATGACAGGGATTCAGTTATTGATGAAGCAGGTGAAGAAATTAAAATGAGCAGATTTGTTTACTACAACAATAACCTTTCAAATACCGGTAACCCACTCACAGCAATACATTTTTATAATTATCTCAGAGGACTGTGGAAAGACGGCGCTCCAATGTTATATGGTGGAACGGGTTATCAATCAGGGGGAGATTCTTGTTTTTTCATGTTTCCCGGAGAATCCGATCCCTATGGTTGGGGAGGCTTACCCGGACTGTTTCCATGGAGTGAATTTCAAACCACAGCAGGGGGAAATTCTAATATTCCTGGTGACAGGCGTTTTTTAATGAGTTCAGGTAATTTTGAGATGTTGCCTGGAGAAGTGAAATTTTTAACTACGGCAGCCATTTGGGGAAGAGCTACTTCCAACACAAGTGGAATTACATCTTCTGTTGAAGTTCTGCAATCCTGTGCCGATGAAATTCAAAGTATTTTTGACAATTGTTTTACCGCAATCCCTACAGGAATTTCTGAAAAGGTGAGTGATGCACTAATCCAACTGTATCCAAATCCGGCAAAGAACTTCTTTGAGATTAAACTGGTAAATTCTGATCAACTTATTAAGAATATTATTCTTTACAATTCCATGGGTGAAAGAGTAATGGATAGAAAAGTAATGGATGAAAAATCTATTCGAATAGACACATCCCCCTTGTTATCAGGCATTTATTATTATTCAGTTAAACTAAAAAATGGCTTATTAAAAAGTGGAAAAATCGTAATTTCAGGCAATTGAATTCCATTCAAAATCTATCTTTGCTTTCTATCAAAAACGATCTATGTCACATCAACTCTTAAAAGGTAAACGTGGAATAATCTCAGGAGCTCTTGATTCAAACTCAATTGCCTGGAAAGTCGCTCAACGCTGTCATCAGGAAGGTGCGCAAATAGTGCTCACCAATGCCCCGATTGCCATGCGCATGGGTGAGATAAAAAAGCTCGCGGAAGAAACGAATTCAGAAATAATTCCGGCTGATGCAACCTCCGTTGAAGATCTGACCAATCTGTACACCAAATCCATGGAAATAACAGGTGGAAAGATTGATTTCGTCCTGCACAGTATCGGGATGTCGGTGAACATTCGTAAAAATATCCCTTACGTGGAAAGTAATTACGAATACTACATGAAAGGGATTGATGTATCTGCATTGTCACTGCACAAAATGCTCAGTGTAGCGATGAAATTAGACGCTATCAATGATTGGGGAAGTGTTGTCGCGCTCACGTACATTGCTGCACAGAGAACCTATCCGTTTTATACAGATATGGCAGATATCAAAGCTCTGCTCGAATCTATAACCCGTAGTTTTGGATATCACTATGGAAAAAAACGAAATGTCCGCGTAAATACTATTTCACAATCCCCAACAAAAACCACTGCCGGTTCGGGTATCAAGGGATTTGATGATTTCTACAATTTCGCTGACCAGCTCTCTCCATTGGGAAATGCCAGCGCGGATGCATGCGCGGATTATTGCGTATCACTTTTCTCGGATCTCACCAAAATGGTTACCATGCAAAATCTGTAT
>CAYMMN010000344.1:0-3896 GCA_964391495.1 uncultured Flavobacteriales bacterium
CCTTTGTTCCATTCCGGGTGAAACAACACTGTAGATTTTCTTTTTGCAAAGAATGAATCTTCCTGAATGATCCGTAATGCCTGTTCGGTAATATTTAAATCAAGGCTGCGGCGTTCAGAATTTTTTTCGTCGATGTTCTTTCCTTCAAATAAAGCCTGGGCCGCATTCGCGGAAATCAGGAGATCAACTGCCTGACGTGCATCCTGAATTCTTCCGGCTGCATTGATACGCGGGCCGATGATAAATACAATATCGTTCACAGTGAGTTCTCGTTTCACCTGTGCCAGTTCGAGAATCGCCTTGATTCCGGGTCTTGGATTTTTATTCAGCCATTGCAAACCGTGATACACGAGCACTCTGTTTTCACCAACAATGGGAACGATGTCTGCTGCAGTGCTTACTGCAACCAGGTCAAGATACACTTCAAGTTGTTCGAATGGAATCTGATGACGTTGGGCGTATGCCTGAATCAGTTTGAAACCGATTCCACAACCGGATAGTTCTTTGAAAGGATATTCGTCGTCGTCGCGTTTTGGATCCAGAACCGCACTTGCATCCGGAAGAAATTCACCGGGACGATGGTGATCACAGATCACAAAATCAATTCCACGTTCTTTCGCGTAATTCACTTTATCATTCGCCTTGATTCCGCAATCCAGAGCGATGATCAGGCTAAATCCATTTTCTTTTGCGAAATCGATTCCGGCAATTGAAATTCCATAGCCTTCTTTGTGACGATCGGGCAGATAATAATCTAACCCGTCATAGAACGTTTTGAAAAAAGAATATACAAGAGCGACTGCGGTAGTGCCATCGACATCATAGTCTCCGTAAACAAGAATTTTTTCATTTGACGCCAAAGCCTTTTCAATACGGTCGATCGCCTTTTCCATATCCTTCATCAGGAATGGATCATGCAGATCCGTCATTTTGGGACGAAAAAAAGTTTTGGCTTCCTCAAACGAAGTGATGCCGCGTTGAACCAACAAATTGGCCAGAGTCGAACTGATGTTCAATTGTTTCGCCAGTGATAATACCAACGAATGTTCACCCTGTGGTTTCAGCGCCCACCGCTTCTCTTTTATCTCGACTTCCAACATTTAATGAAAAAAATGATTTGCAAGGTAATTAAATTGACGGTATTACGAATCCTCATAAAGTAAAATATCTTCACCGATTTTGGTGAATCGATGGAAAGAAGGGTTAGAGGTTAGAGGTTAGTGGTTAGTGCTTTGAGAGTATAAAAAAAATGAACCCAATGAGGTTGCAGAATGAGAGTGAAAAAATCAGCATTTGATAGAATTGACGTTGCAACATCAGTTTTAGGGGAAATGTTAAATCCGGAGAGGCAGATCGAGTGGAAAACGATCTTCCTGTCCGGATTAACAATCGAAATTAAATTCGATAAACTTTATATTTTACTCAAATGCATTGAAGCCAGTAACATCAAGACCGGTGATCAGCAAATGAATATCGTGTGTTCCTTCGTAAGTAATGACAGATTCTAGGTTCATCATGTGACGCATAATCGGATATTCTCCTGTAATACCCATTCCACCATGAATTTGTCTTGCTTCACGTGCGATTTGAAGCGCCATGTTCACATTGTTTCTTTTTGCCATTGAAATCTGTGCCGGGGTTGCACGGTTCTCATTCTTCAGAACCCCCAATCTCCAGGTCAGTACCTGTGCTTTGGTAATTTCCGTGATCATTTCAGCAAGTTTCTTCTGTGTAAGCTGAAAACCACCGATAGGTTTGCCAAACTGGATTCTCTCCTGTGAGTATCGGAGTGCGGAATCATAGCAATCCAATGCCGCGCCCATAGCTCCCCAGCTGATGCCGTAGCGTGCTGAATTAAGACAACCAAGTGGTCCTTTTAATCCTTTGACATTGGGAAGAATATTTTCTTTTGGAACTTTCACATTATCAAAAACCAATTCTCCGGTTGCGCTTGCGCGCAAGGACCATTTTCCGTGTGTTTCAGGAGTAGTAAAACCGGGCATTCCGCGCTCCACGATCATTCCACGAATTACACCTGCTTCGTCTTTTGCCCAGACAACAGCGATATCGGCAAACGGAGCATTTGAGATCCACATTTTTGAACCATTCAACAGGTAATGATCTCCTTTGTCTTTGATATTGGACAACATCCCATTGGGGTTCGAGCCATGATCAGGTTCTGTCAATCCAAAACATCCCATCATTTCTCCTGAAGCAAGTTTAGGAAGATATTTTTTTCTCTGTTCTTCGCTTCCATAAGTATAAATCGGATACATCACCAATGAACTCTGAACAGATGCCGTTGAACGCAAACCGGAATCACCTCTTTCAAGTTCCATCATGATCAGTCCGTAAGCAATCTGATCCAAACCACCACCACCGTATTCTACAGGGATGTAAGGGCCAAATGCTCCAATCTCAGCAAGACCTTTAATCCATTGTTTCGGGAAGGTCGCTTTCTGACAAGCTTCCTCCACAATGGGAGATACTTCTTTTTTTACCCACTCACGAACACTGTTGCGAATGAGTTTATGTTCTTCGGTTAATAATTCGTCAACGAGATAGTAATCATGGTATTGAAATCTGTCAGTTGCCATATTGTTTTTTGAAATTAGTGCTTGGTGGGTAGTGGGTAGTGCTTAGTGGGTAGTGCTTAGTGGGTAGTGCTTAGTGGGTAGTGCTTAAAGGTTGAGTGATGGAGAGAAAATAATTGAATAGTGTGTCCTGTTTACCATTCACTCTTCACCACTAACCCTCCTCCATTCACTGTAAGCGCTTATTTCCTACTTCTCCTAAGGGTGCCTGTTTTAGCGCTGCAAATTTAGCAAATATTCATTCCTTTGTTTTGAAATGAAGTCTCTAAGTGAACAGCAGTTTTTTAAACCAGGTAAATGGATATTTCCCGCAATCATCGTATTGTGCCTATTTCCATTGCTTTTGGGCGTACTACCAGGCTGGAAAAAGATGCAAAGTGATTTCCCAAATTATTTTGTCGCTTCAAGTATCATCGTAGAAGGTCAAAATGCAGACAGCTTGTACCACACAGATTGGTTTCAAAATCAATTGTACAGCCATGGCTTCTCTGAACAGGGAAAATTCTCTCCCTTTCCGCCTCCAACAGCATTTATACTCTTGCCTTTTGTTGGTTTTGATGCACTTACAGCAAAACGTATCTGGCTAATTTTCAATCTGTTGTTGATTGTACCAATTATTTTACTCATGAGCAGGATTATCGGACTATCTGTACCGATGAGCCTGCTATTATTTCTCCTGAGTGGGATGGCTTTGGTAAACAATTTATATCTCGGTCAGATGTACCTTTTACTACTCCTGATTCTGCTTACCTCCTATTTTCTTGTGCTTAAGGGTTACGCAAGCAGTACCGGTTTTTTTCTGGGAACAGGAATTGCAATCAAATATTTTCCTCTCGTTTTTATACCTACACTAATCAGTGAAAGAAGGTGGAAAACTCTTCTTTCTACGCTCTTGGTTTCCCTGATATTAAACATTCTTGCATTCATCATTTTGGGAAGTAAAGTTTACGCTGATTTCTTAGACAACGTACTTTTTCAGCATTTGAATGGCAACCTTGATGGTCAATCTCCATGGTCATCAAGTTTTCAATCCTGGAACTCTCTCGGCCATCAATTATTTTTAACCAACAACATTGAAAATCCCCTTCCCTTTTTTCCGTCCGAAAAAATGTATGTTGTATTTAAAATCCTGATCTATGCCTTCACTTTGAGTGCGGGTGTCTATCTCTATTTTAAATTCAGAAAACAACCCGATTTTATCGAAGCGTCATTATCCATGACAGCAATGACAAATCTTTTACTTTCACAGGCGACAGCAAGTTATCATGGTTTGCTTTTACTATTTCCCGTTACATTGATGGG
>CAYMMN010000345.1:0-3866 GCA_964391495.1 uncultured Flavobacteriales bacterium
CGGGACGACCATGAGGGTATCCACTCAGCTTCATGAATTTCCGTTTCGCAGCCATGCTCCTTTTTATACGGCCTTTCTTATCTCTTTGTCCGTAATAGTGGCTCCTGCTTTTATGATAAGTTGAACCGGAGTATTTATGAGATGCTTTTGTTGTCCGGTTTTCCTTAAAACGGCGGTCTGGTGTACCGTCTTTCTTATAATGCTGAGCAAATAGAAATGATGAAAGAAATAAAAGAAATATACAAGATACTAAATGCTTTATACTAAATTTCATTGTCTTTCTAAATGACATTGCCCGATTGAAATGAATTTATTCTGCTTATTAAAGACATAACAAGATAGAAAATAATAATTGTACTTCAAATTAATTTCCTGCAATACTTTTCTCCAGAAACTGGATATAAGCAGGATCAATTTCCATTCCCAGCTCTTTTGCTTTTAAGGCATCCTGCAATGCCTGATCGAATTTTTTCAGAATGAAATAATTGCCGGAACGATTATAATAGGCTCGGGCGAGTTGGGGATTGTATTTGATGGCATCGGAATTGTCACGAATGGATAGTTCGTAATAATTCATTGCATCATTCATATTGCCGGCATCCTGATTTTGTTTCGCCAGAAAATAATGGGCGAGTCCGCGATTGTAATAAGCATCCGAGTAATCGGTTTTTAATTCAAGAGCTTTGTTCAGATCACGAATGGCTTCGGGATACATTTGTTTGTCTAGATAACCTTTACCACGACCGCCATAACCTTTGATGATGTTCGGGTCTTTTCCGAGAGCGTCGTCCCAGATGCTGATGGTGTCTTTCCATACTTTGCAACGGGCATTGGTGATACTGCAACTGAAAATCAGGAAAAGAAAAAGTACGGATGCTGCAACCGGATACCATTTTTTGTATTCCTGATTTTTTCTATTTTGATACAGGAAGTTTATTCCTTCTCCAATTAAAAAGAAAATGCCGATATAAGGAATATAGGTATATCGTTCCGCCATCATCGCGCCACCGACAGGAAGCAATTGAAGGATCAGTGCAATGCTGAAAGTAAAAAACAGGAATCCGAAAAGTACTTTTTTTGTTTTGCGCAAACTGTAGAATGCCAAAACTAAAAGCGCAAGTGATAAGATCGGGAAAACGATATACCAGGAATACGTTCCCGCAGGCGGATAATCATAAAATGTAGAAAGTTGAACAGGTAAAAAGGATTTCCAGAGATAGGTGATGAAGCTGTATCCTGCGAAAAGGAATCTGTCGTATATTGGGCGGACAGTGGTGACGATTGCTTCAAATTCATTTTGAGCTTGGATGGCTACCAATCCGGCGATGACACCAACTATAAGGAAAGGAATTTTTTCCAGAATTACTTTTGAGCACGCTAATTTTCGACTGAAATAAAAATCCAGCAAAGGAAGAATGCCAACCATGGCGACAGCCATTGCTTTGCTCAATAAGGCCAAAATGAAGAAAACAAAACAAAGGATGTAGTAAACGCTTTTCTCTTTTCGTATATACAAGATGTAAGCCGACAAAGCTGCCATTTCAAAAAGGCAATAGAGTAAATCTTTTCGTTCGGAGATCCAGGCAACACTTTCGACATGCATGGGATGAAGTAGAAAAAGCGCCGCAGTGATGGAAGCTACCAGTATTCTTCCTGAAAGCAACCAGATAAATAAATAAACCAAAATGCCATTGATTAAATGCAGAAGTACATTGTTGGTGTGGTAGGTTTTCGGATCAAGCTTGCTGATTTTGTATTCAACCGCATAGGAGATCATGGTGATAGGGTGATAGTTGCCCATCACATATCCGGTATGCGGAGAAAAACATTTTTTGATGAATGCTGAATTCAGCTCACGGATGTCGTTGTTCTCGGTGATGTAATTACTGTCGTCCCAGCCGGTGATTGAATTTTTCAAAGCCGGAGTATATACAAGATAAGTGATGATCAACAATGGAAAAATGGCGAGCCATTTCACCATAGAAGTAGCTGATTTTTCCTTTACCGGAAAATATTTTCCGGAACCGACATGTGTATTTTTCTTCTTTGAACCGGACATATGTATAAATGAAAAATAAATATTTCATTGAAGTTATTTCTTTATTAAACTGTCGGTTACTTGAGTGCCGTGAGTCTGTTCAGGCAGGTTTCTTGGTGGAAAATAAGTGTTGTATTTCCAGAAGAGCAATAATGCGAAAATCATGAGTATGATTTGTCTTCTCAGGAATTCCGAATGTTTGCCCATGATATATCCTGTAAATAATAAAACGAATAAAACCGCGGCACCGAGTATCAACATGAAATTTGCATCGGGCCAATGCAGAATTTTAAAAAGGATTCCGATAGTCGCAATACTACAGGCCATTCCGCCAACGCGACTTCTCATATCAGGAGGCGGGTTTCTTTTTAATATCATCGCTGTCTGAAGAAAATAGATAGTGGCCAATGCTCCAAGTGAAAAGACCAACAACATTCCACTAAATGGCCAATGCATGATTTTGAAAAGCATTCCGATAACAGCTCCTGCAATACAAATTATTTCCAGTTTCGGGAGTATGGATTTTGGAGCAGGAGGTTCCGGGCTATCCAGTGGAGTAGAATAAGTCATGTTGTAAATGTTTAGTATTGAATCATCCTTCGTAAATATATTTATTTTATTGATCGCCTGAGAAAATTGACACAAGAATGTTTGCTTTGAAATTCCATGTCCGATGTTGATAAGCAGAATTAAGTTACCTTCGTTCAATGATTGAAATAGGTAAATACAACCGACTGAGAGTAAAAAGCGCCGCGACCATTGGCTTGTATCTGAGTGATGGTGAAGCGGATATTTTGTTGCCGATAAAATATGTGCCGGAAGGGATATCTTCAGGTGATTTTCTGGATGTGTTTGTTTATCTGGATAATGAAAACCGTCCTATCGCGACAACGCTGAAACCAAAAGCCTGCGTCGGAGATTTTGCATTTCTTACGGTGAAAGATGTGAACGCTCATGGAGCTTTTCTGGATTGGGGAATCGCCAAAGACATATTTGTTCCTTATGCGGAACAACGCACAGGAATGGTAAAAGGAGGGAAGTATCTTGTTTATCTTTTGATCGATGATGTTTCCGGAAGAATTTCTGCTACTTCACGCTGGGGAAAGCATATTGAAAAGGACGCGGAATACGAAGAAGGTGATGAGGTTTCCCTATTGATTGCCGAAAAAACGGATCTTGGATTTAAAGCGATCATTAATAATCGTCATGAAGGTTTGATTTACGCGAATGAAGTGTTCTCGGGGATTCAGGAAGGCGATTCACTTCGGGGATACATCAAACTTGTTCGTGAGGATGGAAAAATTGATTTGCGTTTGCAACCCGAAGGCTACGATGCTGTGCGGGAAGCGATGAATGTAATTGTTGAGCAACTGAAATCAAATTCCGGACTGATCGCATTGGGCGATAAAAGTTCGCCTGAAGAAATTTACTCCCGTTTTAAAATGAGTAAAAAGATTTTTAAGAAAGCGATCGGAGGTTTGTTCAAAGATCAGCGGATTGATTTATCGGATCACGAAATCCGATTGCTTGAGAATACTGAGGAATAATCGGATTTAAAAGGCTTTTGTCTGCATGCAGGATTTCTCCATTAATCATTGAAATACCGCAATATGGCTTCCGACAAGGGTTTGTAAGGCTTTTCCGACCGCTTTTGAATTCTTTTTTTTATATTCGCATTGCTCCCCCTGCACAGAACTGCTGTTATCGATTTCTGATTTTATTGGATGAAATTTATTACCCGTTTGTTTCCTTCACGCGGAGGCAAGATTTATTGCCTTTTGTGCCAAAAGAAAATCCAGCTTATAATAGGATTTATTTTTGTGCAGAT
>CAYMMN010000346.1:0-3840 GCA_964391495.1 uncultured Flavobacteriales bacterium
GGAACACTTTTGTTCATGATGTCGCCTGTCTCATCAAAGTAAAGGTATTTGTCAAAATACTCCTGATAACTCATTTTCAGGTGTTTCGAAATCCGCTGTACATCGGCCTTTTTATATGTTGGAGACATCGTCTTGCAACAATTTGCACATTCCAGGCAATCAATCCTTTGAAAAGCTTGCTTATGCAAAGCTTTTGCAAGACTGTCCAATCCACGAACTTTACGATGTGTTACGCCACGAAGAAAAGTGATATAGGTTTTCTTCTTCTTCTTCAAAGTGGACTTCATGTACTCAATTGGACGGCGAATAGGCTCTTTTTTGGACATATAATTTGATGGATGTTTGTTTTAAATGGAATGAATCGATAGGATTCTTAAGGTTCTGTTTTATCAGGTGGCAAAAATATCATTTCCCTCCTTATGGCAATCAGATATTTCTTTTAATTCCGAACAGGAACCCGATATTTCCCCGATGACCCTGAGCTATGGAAGTATACATTTCAGCTCTGAATGAACCGAATTTTTCGATTCCGAAAGAGAGTTCAAAGTAGTTCTTCAGGACATTGGTATTTAAATAGTGAATTCCGGCAACTTCAGTCAATTTAAGCTTACGGACAAGAGGTATTTTATTCAGAATAAAACCTCCCATATTCAATTCACCGTGCGCTTCAAGTGATGCTTCAGTTGTACTATAAGTGTAATAGTCCAGATTCCGGAATTCATTCAACCCAAAACCGGATAAAAATGTTTTGTTGCCAAGGAAATGCCTGTAATCCATGAAATACAATTTGCCTTTCGTAAGGAAGTCTCCTCCGATAACCTGATATTTCAATTTGCCCAAAAGACCCAGCCGCATTTCATCTTCAATACCAATCGATACAAAATCGAAATCTACATCCGAACCCATGACAGGTATCCCCTTTTTATAATTTATGCGTAAGGCGGGATATTTGGAACCAATGATAAATTTTCCCTCGGGACGTTCTACATATTTTTGTCCAAATCTGATCCTGAAACCAAGCTCGGCGATGAAAGATTGGTTCTTCTCAAAATGCAGGCTATCCGACATCGGGAAAAGCGGATCATTGGAAGTATATTCCCTCCTGCTGCCATTGTAAATGGAATAATCTGTTGTGTTCTGCAAAGGCAAACGGTTTGCATACTCCAACTGTATTGAGTTTGATAATCCGTTCACAATTTCAAAACGATGTGATGCTCGGATAAATTGTTGCTCGTAAACTTTGAGGAAGTTTTTTCTCGCAGCTAAAGAATAGATCGAATTAATAAATGGAGTTATTGGTTTGCCTGAATTAAACTGAACCACATCTGTACCAACACTTCCGGAAACTGTAGACAGCCTGAACATATTGTACCGATACGTCGCTTCCACATTTCCATTCCAATGATGGTTGGAGAAACCGTAACGAACCTCAGGACGGATGGAATATTCCCGCCGGTCTTCATCTCCAAAGCCTTTTTTATGATTCACAGACATCTGTCCAACCCAACCCTCTACAGTATTGAACTGAACAGCTTCAGGCAATGATGAAAACTCGTAACTCCTGTGGAAATAACTTTGCTCATGCGAATATCCGCCGATCAGATTTCCAAATTTGAATTTATTATCAACCTTGTCAATGGAATCGCGATAGGGTTTTGACTCATATACGATTCGTTTACTATCCTTACGCTGATAATCGGTTTCTTCTGTTTTTGTCAATGGAACAGGACGAACAGATTCCCAATACGAGGAATCCTTTTTATTTGCCTCCTTCTCCACTTTCATGATTTGTCCGCTAAAAAATCCATCAGGATAATCGGGACTAATATTGTATTTTGAATACACTCCCAGAACCGAACCTGTACCATGAAAACCCAATGCTCTGAATTCAAAATCATACTCAGTACTGAAAGGCATCCACACTTCCGTATTCACAGCAACATAATTCTGGCGAATACGAAAAGTATCCACAAACTGTATCTGTTGGTTTTTTGTAATGAATAAATCTGCACTATGAATCCGCCAGGAATCTTCTTCAATGTAAATATCTCCGGTAAATACAGGATCGCTCTTCCGTTTAGGAATGACATTGATTTTATTGATCAGTTGATTATTTTCAACAAAAGTTCCTTCAAGTTTGTAGTTGTAGTAAAATAGCGCATTGGCTGAGATCGGCGAAACAAATCCGCGTGGGGCCAGGTTCTCAATTTCCACCAGATTTTTATAAAAGCTAACCATGAGATCTGAAGCCTGGTTAAAACTGTAAGTCCGTGGATTCCCGCTAACTTTGGAAGAAACCATTTCCTCCCTGATTTTCTCCGGTCTTTTAATTGACAAATTTGAAACAGACTCGCTCAGGTAAAAAATCTTTGTAGAAGAATCCATGAATTCCTCTACCTGAACGTCCTGACCTAGAAATTTCTTTGGATATGATAATAACTTTTGTGTTGATTTAACATAGGCCTGACATTGGTATGCAGTAACCTGATCATCATAATAATTTCTTTTCTTTTGCGCCTTACGGATGATCGCGTAAGCCGGATCTTCCGCGTCAGCTTTGATTTTGATTTCTTTCAACTGGTAAGACTCAGCCTGCAAGTGAATATTTTTCACAACCGGTCCGGAAACAATCTGAATGCGTTCTTTCACTTGTTTATATCCGATCATCCTGTAGATCACAGAATATTCTCCGGGATTCAGTTCGAGGAAATAAGCTCCTTCCGCATTTGAAGTCGTTCCGTTTGTTGTTCCTTCAATGAAGATGGTCACATACGGTAGTGGTTGCTGGTGCTCGTCATAAACAATTCCGCTGATTCTGTATAAAGCAGCACTAGTACTTTCTGAAAAAGAAAGCAGAACTGAAATAAGAATTAAAACAGGAAAGAAAAGTCTATTTAACTTTTTCATAGAGCTGCAGAATTCCCTTTACAAACGCTGGCCAGGAAAATTTACTTTTTTCAATCTTTACATTGCTGACAAATTCTGATTCACGATTTCCTGAATAAAAATCCAACAAGGCATCCGCTATTGCACTTGCTGAAATATCGGTAACATAACCGACTTTTCCATTCGGAACAATTTCAGAAAGGCCGCCAACATTGGTGACCAGCATCGGTCTGTCGAAATGATAAGCGATCTGTGTAATCCCGCTTTGAGTCGCGCTTTTGTAAGGTTGAACGACAATATCCGCGGCACAGAAATAGTTTTTTACCTGATCCTTGGAAATAAAGGAAGTATGCAACAAGACATCCTCTTTAATGCCAAGCTTGTCAATCAAAGTTGAGTAATTTTTTTCATCCTCATAAAATTCACCGGCAACAAGCAATTTCAAACGAAGATTTTTAATTCGTGGATCTGACATCGCTTCATAAAGAAGGTCAAGTCCTTTGTACGGACGAATAAAACCAAAAAATAAAATTATTTTATCCGAAGCTTTTAATTTCAATACAGTTCTGGCTGCGTCCTTACTGACCGCATTTCCAAAAATGGAATAAATCGGGTGCGGAAGAAAGGATTTATTTGGATTGGAAGTGAATGAAGATAAATCATCCAAAACCGATCTTGAAAGGGTAACAAATCCGTCACAGCTTTTTACAAAATATTTTGTCAGGGACTTATCTCCCATCCGATGTTCATGCGGAATAACATTATCCGTGATCGCGATCACCGGTATTGATTTCTTTCGAAGTCGTCTCGCTATTGTACCGAGTGATGGTGCCATAAAAGGCAACCAGTAACGGATCAATACAAGATCAGGTTTTTGTGAAATGATTTGTTTGGCCGTCTTGAACCAGGACAAAGGATTAATCGAACTGATCGTAGAAGAAATTTTCAAATCAG
>CAYMMN010000347.1:0-3839 GCA_964391495.1 uncultured Flavobacteriales bacterium
GGTCGCAGCGAGGGACGAGCGGAGAACGGGCGGGGCGGGATTGAATGGAACATGAGTATCGTTCCAAAATTTTTTTCTAAAAAAGTTTAGAAGTGATTCCACAACACTGCTCCGACAAAAATCCAGAGCAACAGTTCCGCGAACCACAGTCTTTTTTTTGCGGAAACAAAATAGTAGGCGTAAAAAATCGCGAAGGGAATCGCGAAGGCCGCGAAATGGATCCATTCAATTTTGTGAATGAGCAGGACGGCGGCGCCATTGATCAGTAAAAATAAAAATACGATTTGCTGATAGGTTCGGGTGCGAATGATGTTTTTGTAATAGTTGCTCCGCAGTTTTAGCAAGGACAAGAGGAGCAAACCTCCCATCACAATTAACAGAACCTCTTCCGCGAGGGAGAATTGCATACTCAGTTGTGGCCAGAGGTGTTTGAATTTTCCGATGTAGGATTTCCAGAATTCGATGAGTCCTTGTTCCCAGAAAAAATAAACGCTGATGAAAAAATATGGCAAGCCAAACGCGATGAGCATCACCAGCCATTCTTTCCAGCTGAATGGTCGGAGTAAACTCACGGCGAGCAACAATAACAAATACACCGGAAGCGCGGGTAAATAAATCAATGCGGCGATTGCCAGTAAAAATCCGCTGTCGAACAATGCGCGCATCGGACTTTCATTTTTGAAAAGAGAAAAAATCTTATCGAACACGCGGAGAAAAATGAGGTTCACAAAATGCACCGGATGAATCTCGAGTAAAACCGAAGAAGCCGAGATCGCCAGCACAAAACAGAGCGAAGGCAAATAGGAGTTTTTATAAAGTACTTCGTGACGGTTCAGGAGCAGGTTCAGGTAGATGGCTTCCAGGCTGATGAGTCCGGCCAGCAGTATATACCTGAGGAAAGCGGGCAGACTTTCCATGAGTCCGGCTATCATTCCCCATAAAGGCATAGCAGTTTCATCATTCAGCACGGTGATATTGAGCGCCTTTTGTCCCCATAAGATCAAGACGATGAAGGGGATAACAATCAGGGCTGCCGGCTGGGGCGATTTGAAAAAGCGAATCATTGACGCTAAAAGTATAGAATTTTAAGTGTTGAAAATCCGGATTTCCTTCTATGTTTGCCCCAGAAATCAACACATCACATGGACGGATTCTGGTACTTCCTCGGCGACTTCTTTAACGGCATCTTCAAAATGGTGCCATTTATGGGACTTTGGTTCAACAAGTTCCTGATTGTCATTGGCTTCATCGCTTTTTTCGCATGGCTTAATTACATGCGTCAAAACAAAGAAGTAGAGAAGTTCGACTAAAAATCTTCAGGCAATGCCTGTAAAAATCCTGCCTCTTTATTGGGGTGGGATTTTTTTTATGCTTCTATTTTGGGTTGAGGTTTGGGGCATTTTTTTTCGCGCAAAGAACGCAAAGATTGACCGCAAAGTTCGCGAAGGTTATAGTCTCTGTGATACTCTGTGTGTACTCTGTGATACTCTGTGTTCTAAAAAAATATTTAAGCGAGTAAATTTAAAAAGAAAGTCCTTGAATGGTGTTTTTAAAAAATGACACAGAGGTGCACAGTGTACACGCAGAGTATCACAGAGTAGTATTAAAGAATTGATTTGATGATGGAGTAAACAAATCATCAAATCAAATCCATTCCAATATCTTTTCTGTTGTAAGCTCCGTCGAAAGAAATCTTTGAAAGATTTTCATAGGATTTTTCCCTTGCTTCGGAAATGTTTGCTCCAAAGGAAGTAATGGCAAGAACTCTTCCTCCGGCGGAAATGATGTCGTGATCTTTCTTCGCGGTACCGGCATGAAAAACCAGACTGTCCTGAACATTTTCGATTCCACGAATGATTTTTCCTTTTTGATAATCCCCGGGATAACCTCCGCTCACCATCATCACTGTGAGAGCTGTGCGCGGATCAATTTTCAATTCCACTTCAGAGAGTTTTCCTTTACCGGTAGCGAAAAGCAATTCAACCAGATCCGTTTGTATTCGTGGTATCACAACTTCCGTTTCCGGATCGCCCATGCGTACATTGTATTCAATCACGAAAGGCTCTCCTCCCACATTCATCAGTCCGATAAAAATAAATCCAACGTAATGAATTCCATCAGCAGCCAATCCTTTTACTGTCGGGATGACGATGCGCTCCTCTACTTTTTTAAGAAACTGTTCATCCGCGAAGGGTACGGGTGACACTGCTCCCATTCCACCTGTATTCAATCCTGAATCGCCGTCGCCAACACGTTTATAGTCTTTCGCGGAAGGAAGGAGTTTGTATGATTTTCCATCGGTGAGAACAAAAACAGAAAGCTCAATTCCTTTGAGAAATTCTTCGATCACAACCTTCTCGCTGGCTGCGCCAAACTTCGCTTGTCCGAGCATTTCATCCAGTTCACGATCCGCGTCTTCAAGAGTTGTTGGTATAACAACACCTTTACCGGCTGCCAGTCCGTCCGCTTTCAGGACAAATGGTGGAGAAAGTGTACGGAGAAATTTTTTCGCTTCCGCTAATTCCTCTTTGATAAATGTCCGGTAGGCTGCTGTCGGAATTTTATGCCGCTTCATAAATGCTTTCGCGAAATCCTTGCTTCCTTCCAGTTCTGCTCCGGCCTGAACAGGGCCGATGACAGGAATTTTATGCAAAACAGGATCCGCGAGAAAAAAATCATGAATCCCTTTTACGAGTGGTTCTTCCGGACCAACCACAACCAGATGAATATCCTCTTCCATCACGAGTTTACGGATGCCCTGGAAATCAGAAACACCAATACCTACATTCACACCGCATTCCGCTGTTCCCGCATTTCCGGGAGCGATAAACAGATGATCACAATGTTTGCTTTGTTTCATTTGCCAGGCCAGCGCGTGTTCACGACCACCTGAACCGAGAAGAAGAATATTCATGCCGAGAGAAATCGGAGAATCAGGAATGATTCAAATTGGTTTTCCGATGCCCAAAAATAGATATAAAATCATCAAAGAAGAGGTTCGAATTTTCATTCCGATAAATAAAAAAACCTGCTTCATGTGGAGCAGGTTTGGGGGGCGTGGGGGCGCAACCGGGGGAATTCAAAAAAATAGGGGGAAGGGGTAAATTTCTATGTTAATGGATAAAGCGAAAACTAAGTGCTACCAGAACTACGATTCCAAATAAAGTCCAGGCAAAACGACGGTTCTGTTTTTTCACCGTAGTTTGCAGTGATTTTACTTCTTTACGGATTGACAATACACCGTTCAGGTTGTTCATGACTTTGTCCAGATTATCAAAGGCCATATCATCTTTCAACACATAATCATACGCGCCGATTTTTAACAAATCGACAACCTGTTTTACATCTTCCATTGAGCTGAGCATGACTACAGCCTGCTCCGGATTTTTTTCTTTGATAATTTTCAGATAATCAAAACCGGTTTTCGCGGTATCATCGTCGACGTTGAGATGAAAATCGAGCAATACAACATCCGGATTCTGATCAAATGCAAGCAAACAGTCTTCGCCATTATAAAACAATTTGATTTCACAATCGGAATACTGTGACAAATGATTTTCAATCATGGAAGCGTACATACGATTGTCTTCCACTACAAATATTTTTTTACTTTTCTGCGTATTCATAAAGGTCATGCGTTCAAAATGTGTTTAATAAACTGATTCGACTTTTTGTACTGAGCGATATCTCGTGAAGCGGTAGCGAGCTGTTTGCGGGAGCGCAAAACATACACGATCGTGAGTATCTCAGCGAGGGCAACAGCACAGCAAAAGATCAGTACAGCAGTCAGGGTGGTATTGAGTTCCTGTAAAAACCAGGAAAGTGCGGTAAAGAGCAGC